>VGYL01000790.1 GCA_016872975.1 Planctomycetota bacterium | reverse complement strand
ACGCTCGTGGAATAGCCCCAGCGTGCCACGGCGTATCGCAGGAACTTCTTGGCGTCCGCGATGGCCAGGCGGTACTCGGGGCTGTCGACCTTGGACAGCGCGTTCATGTACAGGTCGCGCGTGATCGCGCAGAGCATGAGGTAGATGCCGTGGCGCTCGGCGGCTTCGAGGAGCTGGTCGAGCATGAAGCAGTCGAGCGGATTGTAGTACCCGCGGATCGGCCGATTGACGTCCGCCTCCCAGAGCAGTTCCGGACCGCCCTGGGCCTCTTTCAGAGAGAGCGCATCGAGCCAGATCGTGCCCGCTCCCACCAGACTGAACGTGACCCGGCCCAGCCAGCGCTCGTTGTCGCCGGAGACGAACTCCCGGCGGAACGTCTGCCAGTCCGAGTCGCCGCCGGGCTGAGTAGGGATCTCCCAACTGTTGCTGCCGACCTGCACGCGCAGGGCTCGGCAGCCATCGGCCTTGAACCTGCCGGCAAACGCGTACCGGGTCTTCGGCCGCAGTCCCACGGCGTGGGAGGGCGACGCCGTGAGGGACGCCCCCGGGTCGCCGTGGAGCCGGATGCACTTGCGGGCATTCGGATCGCCATCCGCGCCCGGCAGGGGGACCACGGGCGACTCCTTCGCCCAGGAGCGGCGCCACGCGCTTTTCTGGGCCTCGATGGCCAGTGCCCAATCGAGGCAGCAGGTCCAGACCCGCACGAAGTTGGCGCCATTGGCGGCCAGCTTGCCGAAGATCTGCTCCGCGCGGATCGGCGTGACGTGTTGCGTCGCGCCGATGAAGGCCAGGTTCTGACCGATGGCGAAGAAAGGCTCGCCTTCGGTGAATTCGAGGAAGCGCGGGTCCTTCGTGCCGGCCCGCAGAAAGCCCTTGCGGGGCGACGCCGCACAGGTGAAAGTCAGCGGCGCGGAAGTGGACTCGCCCTGGCGATCCCGCACCGAGGCGGTAGCGGTGTAGACGCCGATCTCCGTCGGCGCGAATCGGGCCTTCCAGGACCCGGCGCCGCGCGGATAGTACCAGGCCGTGATCCGGCCGCCTTGCTGGATGTCCTGCCGCTCGTAGTCCTGCCCGTAGAACGCCGGGACCACCAGCGACCGGCCGCCGGGACTCGTGACCCGCACATTCACCTCGACCTCGCAGGGATCGAACGGATTGCCGTACGACCGGCCGACCTCGAGGGACAATTCCAGCTTCTCGTATTTGCCGACCTGCTCTTGCGTTGCCGCGAGGGCAATCTTCTCTTGTGCCGTGCACCTGTTACTCAGGGCGGCACTCACGGCGCAAAGACCGATCCACAAGACCAGCATGTACGATCGCATCCGCAAATCCTCCCGAAAAGTCAGCTCGTCCGTTCTCCAAGGTCGTCGTTTCCGTGTTTGAGAAACCACTGCTCTATTCTGGATGCGATTTGTTCGGGGGTCAAGCCCGACACATCGCCCAGGCGGCAGGAAGACAACTCCTGTGAGAGTTGCTCGATCTTCCTGCCGATCAGGTCCATCCGCTCCCGGAGGACCCGGACGTCGCCGGTCTCCCAGTACTGCCCCTCATCGGAGACCTGCAGATCCGAGAGGTAGCGCTTCTTGAGATACTTCAGCAGTCCAACGATCCACACGTGCAACTCCGGAGTGCCGAACTGCGTTTTGACGAAGACCCATGCCTCTTCCGGCTTCAAGGTCCCGTCCAGAATCGAGACCCGGTCGATCAACGACCACAGACAGCCGTCCCGGTCGAAGAGGAAGCTCAGGGGCTCCACGCCCCCTCCCGGCGCGAGCACCACTCCCTTGAGGCCCAGGTTTCCTTCAATCTCGGCGCCCTTGGCCGTGGCCCGCAACCGGGCGCTGGCGGGTCGTTCCCAATCGTCGTCCAGCTTCCTGCATTTCCACCCCATGGCCGCCGCAATATCGGCCAGTTCTTCACACAATCGGGGGAGTTGACCCACATCATTCAACCGTCCACGATAATGGATCGTAACGCCCATTGCTGTGCCCTCGTACTTCAGGCTTCATCTTCTGTGGGCAGGCATCCATACGCATCTGTTCCGACCAGCTTGTTCTCCGGCTCCTGCAGGGGTCCTGCCCGGCCTGATCGGCATTTTATCTCCTTGAGCCTGCCCGGGCAAGCGGCAAGCCACCCCTTGCCTTGTCGCTTGGTCCCATGCATACGGCACTGTCTCCGATCTGCAAAAGGCGGCACGAGAGCCGCGATGCGGTTGCCCTATTTTGATGAACAACTTCGACAATCAGAACGTGCCGACAGGCGCTCTTCGTAGGGCGAGCGTGGGCCCCCAAACGCGATTCATCGCGTTTGGGGACCCCGTCCCCGCTCGCCGAAGATGTCGTGCGAGGACGCACCCGGTCTTGTTCCTCAAAACGCATTAGGTGTAGGGTGGGGCTTGCCCCACCGCCTTCCTTGGATTCGGGTTCCTGGTGGGGCAAGCCCCTCCCTACAACCTGTTCTACACATCTCGGCCTTCGCAAGGGGTGGCATCGCCAAAGGCTCCGCCTTTGACGATGGTCTTGACCGGCGGCGAGGGCTGGATCGTGCACGCGCGAAAGCCATCGTCAAGGCCTTAGGCCTTGGCGATGCCACCCCGTCGTGATGCGGCTCCCCTGGGACAACGAGGCATCTGGCCCATCCGCACCTTGGGGTCAACTCTTGACACTTGACAGTTCTGTCAAGTGTCAAGAGTTGACCCCCGAGCTCTCTGGCGAACGCAAGATCGGGCTTGCTTGTTGGAGAGGCCGGGTCCATACTGGGAGCAGTGTCGGATGGTGATGTCTTTGAAAGAATCCGTGGACTTTCTGGAGTGCTTGACGATGACGAATCAGATTTCTTCCCGGCGTGAGTTTCTTCGGACGGCGGCGGTGGCCACGGGTCTGGCGGCGGTGGCGCCCGCGGCGGTGCCGGCCGCGAGCGCGGGCAAGCTGCACGTGGCGTGCAACCAGTACCCCTGGGGGACTTTCTACGCACGTCAGAAGAAGGACTTCAATGCGTCGCTCGATTCCGGCCTGGCTGAGGTCAAGGCCAGCGGGCTCGACGGCTTCGAGCCGGGAGTGGGGGGGCTCAAGCAGATCGAGGGGATGGCGTCGCTGTTGCGGAAGCACGGCCTGGAAATGCGGTCGCTCTATGCGAACAGCACCCTGCACGAGGCCGCCCAGGCGGACAAGAGCATCGAGGAGGTTGTGGCCGCGGCCGCCCAGGCCCGGACGGCCGGCACACGGATCATCGTGACCAACCCCAGCCCGATCCGCTGGAGCGGCCCGGAGAGCAAGACGGACGAGCAGCTCAAGGTCCAGGCCGCGGCCCTGGACAAGCTCGGCGCCCGGCTCAAACAACTGGGCCTGACCCTGGCCTACCACAACCACGACATCGAGCTGCGCAGCGCCGCCCGCGAGTTCCACCACATGATGGTCGGCACCGACCCGGCCCACGTCACGCTCTGTCTCGACGCCCACTGGATCTACCGCGGGGCCGGCAACTCGCAGGTGGCCCTGTTCGACGTGCTCAAGCTCTACGGCCCGCGCATCACCGAGCTGCACCTGCGCCAATCGCAGAACCACGTCTGGACCGAGGTCTTCGGCCCGGGCGACATCGACTATCCGCGCCTGGCCGCATATCTGCTCGAAATCGGTGTCAAACCTCTGCTGGTCCTGGAACAGGCGGTCGAAGCGGCCTCGCCCAACACGATGGACGCGGTGGAAGCCTTCCGCAAGAGCACGGCGTATGCGAGGGAGG
>VGYL01000789.1 GCA_016872975.1 Planctomycetota bacterium | reverse complement strand
TTCCTGTGACAGTGATCGTGCGTTGCCCATTTTCGGCCTCCTTGCCCAAATCGGTTATCAGACACATAACAGATCGGCAAAAAGGCCCCTGGAAGCCCAATTCTTCGACTATTCTCTGCCAACATCATGAGGTACGACCCAAGGGCAGCGCATCGGTCCATTGAGAAGCCGGCTGGTCGTACCACAGCCGCACCTTCTCCTGTGCCACCGTCCGGCCGGCGGATAGCAGCACAAACAGGGCCACCTGCAACCACACCGCACACCGATTCATCACAATTGCCATCTGCACAGTCCTCCCACCGTCCGGCTCATGGATTCGATTCCACCACGGCCGCAGGAAAAATGATAACGCCGCGGCAACCGCTTGTCATCAAGCGGATCGGAGCTGACGGAATACGTGATCTGGTACGTTCGCGTCTGGGGGTCCACATCACATTGCCAGAAGTCCCTTCCGTGAACCGTCTGGTCCACGATCTTCCATGCGTCGCCCTCGCGGACTTCCAGGATCGGCTCCCGGTAGTCGGTCAGGCCCGCGATGGTCACCGGAACAAACCCAAGGCCGCCCGCGATCGTGAACTCGGCCTGATTCTCCACGGCCTGGATCAGCGTGGGACGCTGGCGCAGGAGTCTGCCCTTCGACATCTCGATCTCCAAATCGTTCCCCAAAGCCTCACGAAACACCATCCTCCAAGTGTTCTGGTTCCGTTGCAGAGCTGCCCGTAAGCCTTGATTCGGGCCATAGTAGTCGTCGGCGAACTGCGGGACAATCACGTGCTCGATGGTGGCCTCGACGAAGTCCCCGGGTTGAAGCTCCTGTACGGCAGGCGGCGGGAGGATGTCGATCAAGGACGTGTCCACGCCGCGGACCTTCGCGCCGCGTTCGGCGGCCCAGGGTGAGGCCGCTTGGCCCCCCAGTCGGGCCGTCCACTGGCGGAGGACCAGACCGCGATTGGCCCACGCTTCGCAACCTTGCGCCCGCGAGACGCCTTCATGCATCGAGAACCACGGGAGGCGACCGGTCGCTTCGAAAGGCTCCGTCTGGTACCGGTTGCCGCCCCATTGCGTATCCCATTCACGGACGAGGCCGTGCCCATTGCCACAGGCGAACTTCTTCTCCCCGGTGTAGCTGTAGTCATCCCCGCCGCACTGGAAGAGAACGAACCGGCGAAAGGTGGTCGGCTTGCGAACGTCATAGCGGAAATGGTAAACACCGCGAGCGAGGTCGTCCGTGCGATACAGGCTTACCGTATATTGCAGGTCGATATTGCCATCGTGGCTCTGCCCGGCGTAGGTCGCCTCCGTCAGCACGGGACCCCGGCGCCGATGCAGGGTCTTCATGCGGGAGTTCCACTGTTTACGCCCCTGGGCGTCATAGTAGACGAGAAAATCGGCCCCGCCCACGTTGGCGGTCCACCCCCACTTCTTTTGCGGCTCCTTGCCGAAGGGCCCAGCCCCCTTTGTCCATCCCCCTGCTGGACAAAGAGGGCTGGGCCAGCCGGGCTGTCCAGCGGGACCTACCTTCGACTCGATCACGCTTCACATCGCCCGGTTCCGCCGCCACCGTGAACCCATCGGCGGCCTCCAGTACCAGGGCCAGCTCGCCCTTCGCAATCGCCCTCTGCGGCGTGACACGCAGCCACAACGTCAGCCGGTCGGGCCAGGCCGCGATTTCGAGGGAGCTTTCCCGGATTGGCGCGCCCTCGGTCCAGGCAATCCTATTGACGGTGCGACGCTGGAAGAACTTACCACTCTCGATCAGGTGCGAATCCGTGAAGTCCTGGCTGGCGTTCGGCGACAAAGACACAGACCTCCCACTCGCCCGGGGTCGGAGCGGTCCCTACGATGTGGCCGTCATGCAGGAACGGCATCAGGTCCATGCCACCCGGCTGAAGTCGGTCCCCTTCCACACGGTACGCCCTCACGGCGACCGCATTCTCCGGCGGCGTGAGATCGACGGTCCGACCGCCAGAAGCAGGCCAAGGGTGCACCAGGTTGTGATTTTGAAGCCCGCAAGCTGCTGGATCACGTCGTAAACACGGGCGGGCTTCGGCTCGAGCCCCAGGGACTATGAAAGAGAACCTCTGGCTTACACTCGTGACATGCTTGGCATACTGCGATCACCGCTCTCGTGATCCGGTTCAAGAAGGAGGATCCGCACTGGGGCTACACCCGCATCCCGGTTTACATCGTGCACCTCGGATAACCTCAGCTTCTTTCAACAATGGACGGTCCCTTCTGCCGCTTGCGTTCATCAATCGGTTCTTCATGGCAACTACTGTTCGGTCGTCTTTCCGAATGCGCGGCGGATCAAGGGAGGCGTTCGAGTTTGAGCGACTTGAAACACATCACATCCTGGCCAATCTCCCGCGCCGGGCGCAGCACGAGTTCCTGCTCGCCGGCGGCGACGACGTCCAGCACCCCGATTTCGCTCGAAGCATACTGATACCAGTCGAACGCCTGCGGAGATTCCATTTGGACTTTTTGATCGCCTGAGGAAAGGACGAAGGTACCGGTCGGCCGGCCGGGTGAGCCGGCGCACTCCAGGTGCACCCGGTAGCGGCCGGGCTGGAGGAAACGCACCCGCCAGCTTGCTTGGTCGGCCGGGCCGGTCCACTTGGAAATGTGGAACTGGCCGCGGCGGTTGAAGCGTTTCACGGTTTTGCCGGAGGTGACTGCGTTCAGGTAGTCGAGGACAACCGGTGCGCCCGCTTTCTCCACGATGACAGGGGGATCGACGCGGGGCGGTCCGTCGAGTTCGAGCGCCACGACCGTGTCGATGGCATCCGTCGGGGTGGGCGGCAGGCTTGTTCGGACGGACGAGCCGCTCCGGCTGGATTCGAGGCTTCTGCCGGAATCTGCAAGGAGATAGGCCTTCCGCACCCTGTTCCTCAAGCCTGGCAATTCCAGTGCGCCGTCAGCCGGGCGTTTGAAGACATGCAGGTAAAGAACGTTGTCCTTCACGGTGCAAAACCCCCACGGAAATACGGGAAACGGACTGGCGGAAGCTCCGTGGAGGCTCTCACCGTTCTTCTGCATCCATATGCCGACCTTTTCGAGGATGGCGACGCTTGCCTCGGGGATCGAGCCATCCCCGCGCGGGCCGATGTTGAGCAGGTAGTTGCCGCCCTTGCTGACGATCTCGACGAGGCGACGGACAATGTCCTCCGGTTTCTTCCACTTGGTGTCGAAGCGGCTGTATCCCCAGGTTTCGTTGAGAGTTTGCGGCGTTTCCCAATCTTCTTCGATACCGCCGGCCGGCATGCCGTTGTCATTCATGTTCTGATAGTCGCCCATGAGTTCCTGTTCATAGTGTCCCACGCGACCGTTGACGAGGCAGGCGGGCTGGATGCCGCGCACCAGTTGCACGAAATCCTGAGCCTGCTCGGGTGTGTAGAGGCCGCGGTCGAACCAGACCAGGCCGACCGGGCCGTAGTGGGTCAGCAGTTCCCTGAGCTGGGGCTTGGACTTATGTTCCAGGTACGCCTCGAAGTTCTGATTCGCCGGATCGTAGTCCCAGTCGTTGCCGTAGCCGTCCGGATCGTCCCAATCCTCGCGGTGCGAGTAGTAAACGCAGAATCGGATGCCGGCACGGGCGCAGGCTTCCGAGAGTTCCCTGAGCCAGGGCGATTGCGCGATACTGGGTAACTTGGCATAATTGGGCAATTACGCTTCCCGCCGCTTGCTGAGGGACAGCAAGGGTAGAGGGAATCGTGTGAGCCTGGGAGTACATGCCATGTT
>VGYL01000788.1 GCA_016872975.1 Planctomycetota bacterium | reverse complement strand
CACCCTGCGGCAGGAAGCAGCCAAGGTCTGCGAGGACATGCTCTCGTCGATCCAAACCGGGAAGACGGAGGGCGTGCACCAGAAGACCCTGAACCGGCTGCTCAAGTTCATCGAGGACTTCAAGGCGCTGAACTTCGCCGGGGATGCCGAGTTCGACCGGATCCTGGAGAACGCCCGGAGCACCCTACTGAGCAAGACGGCGGAGGAATACCGCGACAACGCGGCGGCTCTGGCCCGGCTTCAGTCGGGACTCAAGGGCCTCGCCCAGACGGCCAAGACCCTAGCCCAGCAGGATGCCCATGCCATCGTGTCCCGGTTCGGGCAGATGGGCACACGGAAGTTCACGCTGGCGGCATGAGGTCCATGACAGGGGGCACCAGCCACCAACCGCTGGTGCCCCCCATCAATCCCCGGCGACGACGACCGCGCCTTCAACAAGCCGAAGGAGGTAGACATCACCAACCCAGGCCCTATCCTTCCCATGGACCGGTCGCAGGATGAAAGGGGCGATGCGATGAACACGATGTGCATGCTGGATTACCAGGTGGTCGCCAAGGAACTGGAGCACCACCTCAACCTGCTGGTGAAGCTCACGGCCCCAAAGGCCACGGCCAGCAAGCGCAAGCCCCTGAACCTGGGTCTGGTCATCGATCGCAGCGGGTCGATGTCCGGCGAGAAGCTGGCCCAGGCCAAGAACGCGATGAAGATGCTGATCACGCACCTCTCGTCCGACGACCTGCTCTCGATCGTCGCCTTTGACAGCGGCGTCGACGTCGTCATGGAGCCCACCGCGCTGCAGAACAAGGACGCACTGAAGACCCGGGTGGACAGCATCCAAGTCGGCGGGAATACCAACCTGAGCGGCGGCTGGATCAAAGGGATCGAGCTCGTCGGAAGCAAGGCCAGCCCGGACCGAATCAACCGTATCCTGATCCTGACCGACGGGCAGGCGAACGAGGGCATTGTCGCGCCGGAACAACTGGCCGCGCTGGGAGCGAGCGCGTTGGGCCAAGGACTCTCGACAACCACGCTGGGCTTCGGTGCCGACTTCCAGGAGGATCTGCTGACCGCGATCGCGCAGTCCTCCGGCGGCAAGTTCTACTACATCGAGTCGGCCGACATGGCGCCCACCGTGTTCCGGGAGGAACTGGAGGGACTGCTCACCTTGGTAGCCCAGAACATCGAGCTCCGTATCAATGTGGCGGAGCCCGTCGCCATGCTGCGCCAATGGACGGACTACCCGGCCGAGGCCCACGGTCTGTCCATCCGGTTCAAGCTGGGCGATGCATACTCCGAGGAGGAGAAGTCGGTCCTGCTGCAACTGCTCGTGCCGGCGATGAAGTCATTGGGGGCAGCCAAGATCGCCGACCTGAAGCTGTCGTTCGCGGAGATCGCCGACGGGAAGGTGACGCTCAAGGAGGTGACCGAGGAGATCCGAGTGAACGTCACCACGGAGGAAGCAGCCAAGGCGACCGGCCCCAAGGTGGAGGTCCTGCAGCAACTGGCACTACAGATGGCTGCCGAGGCCCGGCGCGATGCCATCAAGCAGGCGGACGGTGGCGATTACGACGCGGCGCGAAGCACGTTGGGCAAGGTCTGCGAACAGTTGTCGTCCATGCCGGTTGCCGACGACCCCCAGGTCAAGGCCGAGATCGAGGACATCCAGATCCAGGCCGGATCCCTGCAGGCCGCAGAATACGGATCCACCCGGAAGAACATGCAATCGGCCGCGTACAATCTCGGCACGTCCAACTTCGCCAAGCTCCAGCGCGAACGGGAACGGCGACGCTCACGCAGCGATCCGGGTTCGCGGCCCACCTGACGCCATACCGGCATCAGTCAACTGAGACAGGACGCCCGGGGACTACTTCTTACGCGGGGCCTTCTTCGTCGGCTTCTTGCTCGGCGCCTTGACCGGCTTCACGGCGGGCTTCTTCACGGCGGGAGCCTCGACGGGCTCAAACCTTGGGCGCCGGCCACGCTGCTTCGGGTTCAACCCCATGTTGGCTAGTCGCAGCTTCGCCTCACGGGCACCGATGGAACGGGCGGCCATGATCTTCGCCAATGTCGACGGGCGGAGATCCAAGCGGCCGGGATTGCGCTCCCACAGTGCCACGGACTGAACCGAGACATCGATCAGCTTGGCCAGGTACTCCTGCGACAGACCCAGCTTCTTGCGCAGCGCCCGGATGCCCTTCCCGAAGACCCACACGCGCTTTCCTTCCTCAACAGGAGCCGGCTCCACAGCAGCCTTCTTCTTGAACTCAATGCTGTAGGCCTTCACGTCACGCTGTAGTGAAGCCACATCGCGCCGAAGAGCGGCAATGGCCTTGCGAAACCCGGCGATGTCCTTCCTGATGGGAGTGCCAACCGTCCGAGCCTGTTTCTTGGATAGGCGCGTGATTTCGTCCTTCAGGACCTTCATGACGTTAGGCATGGTGTGTTCCTTTCTGTCAGCGAAGCGGCACTATGTTGGCCGTGGCTTCACAGTACCACTGCTTTATCCGGGAATGCAATCGCGGACGGGACATATGTCATCTGGACGTTCCGTTATCAGGCAGCTTCTCGAATGCCACGACAGGCCGGGTACTTTGGGCAACCCCAGAACTGGCCACCCTTACGGCTTGTACGCAAGATCATCACCTCATTACACCGCGGGCACTGCGGCGCTGGCCCTGATGCACTGACCGGGGCCTTCTCCTTGCGGAGATTGGCCACATGCTTGGACTTGAGTTCTGGGCTGACCGTGCCCGCCCATTCCTTGATCGTCGCCACGACATCCGGAACCTGCTCGTCCTTGATGATGGGCATCTCAAACCCTCGGATGTACCGGATGAAATCCCGCAACTGGACCACGTTCGCCGGCATCTCCGTTTTGAACCGGGCGTCGCCTGCAAACACGACCATGGACTTGAACAGCTCCGGCGGGATCCCCGTCAGCTCGGCCAGCGTCTGGGTGTGCTTGAAGTTCTGCCGAAGGGGATTCTGGAACCGGTCCTTCCGCCTGAAGTTGACCTGCGTCCACTGCGGATCCGTGGCACTGCCGAAGATCCACCCCTTGTATGTCTTCGTCTCGATCACGAAGATGCCGTAGCGCGACACGATCACATGGTCGATCTGGGTCGTCGCGGCACCCGATGGCAGCGTCACGTCGGGGATCAGGTGGTAGACGGCAGGATCGAGCCGCTTGCGGATCCAGAAGTTGATGTTTGCTTCGCCCAGCGTCCCCTTGAACCGGGGCCAGAGTAAGACGCGGAAGACCGCCATCCCGATCGAGATGATGCCGGCCAGAATCATCCATGGCGCGACCTTCCAGAAGAACTGGTTCGCGTAGTCCGGGGTTGAGAGACCGGTGAGGGCCATACGGGCGCTCTACCAAGGATCAGCTGGCGACGCAAGCGTATGGCAGTCGTACCGAGATGGCGGATGGTGAGAGGAATGGCTCGGCAGAAACCGCGCCGAAACTGGGAGAAGGCCATGTACTACCACAACCCCGCCATGGAAGAGATCCTCAGGGCATTGCTTCTGGCTAGCCGCGGCAGACAGGTCGCTGCCTACCACGTCTTGCTGGGACAATCCCCGGCGCCCCCATCCCAGTCTGAGGGGCCGCTTCTCCTGGCGATCGATGCCGCCACGAACTTCCTTGGAGTCAGCCGATCCTCGCTTTACAGGCTGATCTACTGCGGCGCGCTCACGCCTGTAACCCTGCCGTCCGGCGGCCGTCGCATCCGGCGGGAGGACATTG
>VGYL01000787.1 GCA_016872975.1 Planctomycetota bacterium | reverse complement strand
GCTCCGCGGCCTGATGTACCACGTGAACCTGATCGAGCACAACCCCTTCTCCGGCTGCGAGTTCACCGGCAGCCGTCGCGAGCGGATCCAGCGGTTCGCGTCGGTCCTGAAAGAGGCCGGCGTGGAGACCACGATCCGCTTCAAAATGGGCCGGCGCATCAAAGCCGCCTGCGGCCAGCTCCAGGCCGGCTACCACCCCCGCGAGAAGACAAGGCAGGTGCAGGGCGAATAGTCTGCACAAGGTGTTTACGGGCATTGTTCACTCCTAACGTGTCAAGCTACAAATTCTCTCAAGGGAGATCGTTGATAGATGCCGCAGCCGGGCACGATTCTCCGTAGCTTATTGGCCTACCCGGCCTGTGGCTCTTGCATCTTGGCGCGGAAGACCGTACCATCCCTGGCACCAGGACGAAAAAGGATCAGCCACAAGCTTCGGCCGGTTTCTTGAGGAGCCCATCGATGAAAGAGAACGCCATGAGAATCTCCGTTGCACATCTGCTTGTTTTGCTGCTGGCCGTTGGGGCTTGGGGACAGACCACGTACAGACTGCCGCCGGCGGGGGTGGTGGAGATGATCGATGCGCCGCCGACGCCGTATGTCGATATCAGCCCGCCGTGTGACGCGATGCTTCTGATCGACTATAAGGCGCATCCGTCGATCGAGCTGCTGGCCCGGCCGATTCTGCGGCTTGCCGGGCTGCGGATCGATCCGCAGATTCGGGCCCGCCAGCGCTTGACGGAGTATGTGCGGTTTACCGTCAAGCGCCTCGATAGCGGGACGACCGTCACGGTCGCGGCCCCGGACGACCGGCGGATCGGGACGCCGCTGTGGTCGAACGACGGCCGCTCCATCGCCTTTCGACACGACCTGGCGGACGGTGTCGAACTGTGGGTCGCCGAGGCCGAGACGGGAAAGGCCAAGGCTCTCGCCGGGGTGCGGCTCAACGACCTGTTTGGCCGCCCGTTCGACTGGATGAGCGACAATCGGCGCCTGCTCGTGCGGATGGTTCCGTCCGCGGCCGCGGCTCCGCCCCGGATGCCCGTGGCCCCGCTGGGTCCGATTGTCGAAGAGACCTCCGGCAAGAAATCCCGGGCCTGGACCTACCAGGACCTCTTGAAGACGCCGCACGAGGAAGACCTCTTCGAATACTACGGCCAAGTCCAATTGGCGGTGATCGATAGCGTTACCGGCGGGCTTCAGAAGATCGGCACGCCGGGAATCATCACCGACGCGGACTTCTCGCCGGATGAGCAGTACCTCCTCGTGACGAAGCTGAGACGCCCGTTCTCCTATCGCGTTCCGTACTACTACTTCACCCGGACTACGGAGGTATGGGACCGCCAGGGCAGACCCGTCGCGACGATTGCGGATCTGCCGATCTCCGACGAGGTCCCGACGCAGGGTGTGCCCACGGGCCCGCGCGGCGTCCGCTGGCAACGCCTGCGGGAGGCGACACTCCTCTGGACCGAAGCCCTGGACGACGGCGACCCCTTGAAGAAGGTGCCGCACCGCGACCGGCTGCTGCGCCGGGCCGCACCGTTCGCCGGGGCGCCGAGTGAAGTGATGAAGGTCCGGCACCGCTTCACCGGTCTCCACTGGATGGCCCGACAGGACCAGGTATTGCTGAGCGAGTACGATCGGGACCGCCGCTGGCGGACCACCGCCTTCGTGGACCTCGGCAACCCGACCGATTCCCGGCGGGTCCTTTTCGATCTCAGTGCGCGGGATGCGTACAACGATCCGGGAGACCCCGTCTATCAAACGCGGCCGGATGGCACGCGGGTCATGCATCAGGACGGCGAATGGATCTACCTCGCCGCCGACGGGGCGTCCGAGACGGGCGATCGGCCCCGGCTGGATCGCTTCAACCTCCGGACACGGGTCAAAGAGAATCTCTTCGAGTCGCGCGACGACTGCCTGGAAGGGTTCGTCGCGTTCGCCGGGCCCGATCGCCGCAAGATCATCACGCGGTATCAGTCGAAAGTCGATCCGCCCAATTACATCCGGATCGATCTGGATACGAAGACGCGAGCCCCGGTGACGGACTTCAAAGACCCCGCACCGCAGCTTACCGGCCTCAAGAAGGAGCTCGTCCGGTACGCCCGCCCGGACGGCGTGCCGCTCTCCGGGACGCTCTACCTGCCGCCGGGCTATGTCGCGGGCACCAAGCTGCCGCTGGTGATCTGGGCCTATCCCCTGGAGTACTCCGACCCGGCCACGGCGGGGCAGGTGCGCGGCTCGCCGAACTCCTTCACCTTCTTTCGCGGCACGACCCCGCTGATGTTCCTCACGCAGGGGTACGCGGTGCTGCTGGACGCGACGATGCCGGTCGTCGGCGATCCGGAGACGATGAACGACACCTTCGTCGAGCAGATCACCGGCGCCGGCCGGGCCGCGATCGACAAGCTCGATGCCATGGGCGTT
Source organism: Planctomycetota bacterium (assembly GCA_016872975.1). Taxonomy (GTDB): domain Bacteria; phylum Planctomycetota; class Phycisphaerae; order Sedimentisphaerales; family Anaerobacaceae; genus PLanc-01. The sequence continues at coordinate 1,329 of VGYL01000787.1, read as the reverse complement.
ATCGACCGCCGCCGCGTCCTCGTCACGGGGCACAGCTACGGCGCCTTCATGACGGCCAACCTGCTGGCGCACTCGGACGACTTTGCGGCGGGAATCGCCCGCAGCGGCGCCTACAATCGCTCGCTCACGCCCTTCGGCTTCCAGAGCGAGCGGCGGTCCTTCTGGGAGGCGCCGGAGGTCTATATGAAGGTTTCGCCCTTCACGCACGCCCACAAGATCAATGAGCCTCTGCTCCTCATCCACGGCGAGGCCGACAACAACTCCGGCACGCACACGATGCAGTCGGAGCGGCTCTATGCGGCCCTGAAAGGCAACGGCGCCACCGCCCGGCTGGTCCTGCTGCCCTTCGAAAGCCACGGCTACACCGCCCGCGAGTCCGTGCTCCACACGCTCGCCGAGATGCTCGAGTGGGCCGACAAGTACGTGAAGAACCGGGCGGTAGAATAGACGAGAGCCTGCCGGCATGGTCATCGTGCGGATATCCTCCCGGTGGCAGGGGCCCCAGACCTCAAGACCGCCGGCCGGTTTGTAGTGGCGTCGTCAGACGCTATCTTTCGCTCAACCGGTTTCAGGACGGGGTCGTAGGAGCGAATGGACAACTCCGGACCCATTGTGGATCTTACTGGGAGGCCCGGCCCTGCCGGGCTTCTACCCGGCGGGGCCGGCTGCCAGGACTGCGCCCGCGCCGACGGGTTCGACGCGGCATCGGGACGCCCCGTCTCGGGCGAAAATTGGGTTTGTTTTCTTCCGCCCGTTTTCTACTGTATCGTTCATAACTCCTTTCTCATCAAACACTTGCCTCTCTTTCTTGCCGGTCCCAATTGGGTTTGTTTCGCACGGTTTGTCCGAGGCGGACAGGGTTGAGTTTGAAGTTTGAAGTTTGAAGTGTGAGGTAAGAAGACCCGCCGCCGGGCTCTCTTCACTTAACACGTTACACTTCACACTTGAAACTACCTCCGTCAGGTCTGCTCGCCCGTTCGTAGTGACGCCGTCAGGCGTTATCGTGGCATCGGCATGGGCTCCCAAACGCGACTCATCGCGTTTGGGGTCGCCTTCCTGCCGATGATCCGGGTCCACGGGCAGCGTGCCCGTGTCAGTGCCCGTGCCCGTGTCAGGATATGCTCTGACGAGCACACTACGAGCCGTCTCCTCCGCACCTGGGTTGGGCGCCCCGGTGGGTGGCATCGCCAAGGCCTCGGGCCTTGACGATGGCTGTGTCGCGGGCATCTTGCCCGCGTGCCTCGAAGGCGCGAGCGACTTTGAATCGAGGGCCAGGGGCTCCCCGACCCGCGCGGTCGCGTGGGCGGGCCCGGCGTCGCCGCCCGCCGG
>VGYL01000786.1 GCA_016872975.1 Planctomycetota bacterium | reverse complement strand
ACGCAACAGCGCATCGCCAAGGCCGCCCGCTGCCACCGTCGCCGGACGATCGCTCGTCTACAAGCCCTCGGCATCACGTTGGAAAGCATAACCCAGTGTCACTGGGGGCACTTGTAGCGTTGTAGTACTACGAGGGTGTGTGAAAAGGGTGGCATTGTCAAGGCCGGTAGGCCTTGGCGATGGTCCGGCGCACGGGAAATCCGCCATCGCCAAGCTCCGAAGACTCCGCTTGACGATGCCACCCAGAAAATGCTGGCTTCTCACACACCCTCTAATACCACAACGCTACGATTTGTCCCTCGGTTTGACATAAGCTACGCTAGAACAGGAGGTTATGAAAATGTCACCCCGTAGCCTTATTGGCGTTAAGGCGCCGAAGTGACATTCCCGTATCTCATTGTTTCATAATGACTTACGACTACTGCGGTCCCACAAGATAGCGTTGTAGTACTAAGAAACTGGCGGTTTGGGTGCCATGTCTACGGCTTTGCGTAGACATGCCTACGAGGCGTAGGCATGGCACCCTGGATACGGCGGGTTTCTTTCTCGTCCCCGCCGCGAAGCGGTTTCGTGACTCGCAATGACGTGCGGGGAATGCTCCCCAACGACTTTGCGTTCGCCCTGCCTTCCGAAAGGGTGTGCCTTGTATTCTTCCGGCGGTTCTGGTAGTCAGTAGCATGGGCGTCTCGCCCATGCGTGTCGCGGGCGTCCCGCCTGCAGAGGCGGGGCCAGGATGGCCCCGGGACCCATGGGCAGGATGCCCATGCTACGGAAGAAAAGGCTTTGGTTAGGGGAGACAGGTTATGGCCATCTCAAGTCTGTCACGGCGGCAATTCCTGCGGTCCGGCGTGGCCGCGGCCGGGGCGACGCTGCCGCTGTATGCGACGCTGGCGGTCCACACGGCGCCGAAGAAGATTCGCATCGGCGTTGTCGGCGGCGGGTTCGGCACGAGCTTCCAATGGCACGAGCACCCCGATTGCATCGTCGAAGTCGTCAGTGACCTACGCCCGGAGCGCCGGGCCAATCTCATGCGCGTCTATAAATGCAGCAAGTCGTACGACTCGCTGGAGGAGCTGGTGCGGGACAAGAACATCGACGCGGTCGGGGTCTTCACGGAGGGGCCGAACCACGTCAAGCACGTCGCCGAGGTGATGAAGCATGGCAAGCACGCAATCTCTGCGGTACCCGCCTCGCTGGGCGGGGGCGTGGCCGAGGCCGAGCAGCTCCTCGACACGGTCAAGAAGTACGGCCTGACCTACATGATGGCCGAGACCAGCTACTACCAGCAGCCGACGATCTCCGTGCGGAAGTTCCACGAGCAGGGCAAGTTCGGCGTGATCTACTACAGCGAGGCGGAGTACCAGCACGCCGGGCTGGAGTCCCTGTACTTCGAAGGCGGCAAGCGGACCTGGCGGCACGGCCTGGCCCCCATGCACTACCCGACGCACTGCACCGCCTTTCTCGTGGGCATCACCGGCGAGCAGCTCACCGAGGTCGTCTGTCACGGCTGGGGCGACGACGACCCCATCTGCAAGGACAACGTTTACCAGAACCCCTTCTGGAACGAGTCCGCCCTGTTCAAGACGGACCGCGGCCACGCCTTCCGCTGCAACGTGTGGTGGAAGGGCGCCCATCGCGGCGCCGAGCGGGCCCAGTGGATCGGCAACCGGATGAGCTTCTACAACGACCATCCGAATGGCCTGGGACCCGTGATCGTTCGCTCGGCCGAGGGCCGCAAGGAAAAGGACGACGCGGGTTTCGTCCGCGACCTGCCGGCGCTGGAGAAGTACGAGCAGCCGCAGTGGTGGAAGACCGACATGCTGCCCGAGCCCCTGCGGCACAACAGCGGCCATCACGGTTCGCATACATTCCTGACGCACGAGTTCATCGACGCCCTGACGCACAACCGCCGGCCGGCCATCGACATCTACGAGTCCCTGGCCTACACGGTGCCCGGGATCGTCGCCCACGAGTCCGCCCTCCGCGGCGGGGAACTCCTCAAAGTCCCCCAGTTCCCCCGCCCCACGTAGCATGGGCGTCCCGCCCATGAATTCGGGCCACGGGCCGGAGGCCCGTACCAGTAGCATGGGCGTCCCGCCCATGAACTCGGAACGCCGGGCCGCAGGCCCGTGCCCGTAGCATGGGCGCGAGCGCCCATGAACTCGGCGCGCTGGGCCGCAGGCCCGCGCCCGTAGCATGGGCGTCCCGCCCATGAATTCAAAACACGGGCAGGATGCCCGTGCCACATAGCCTGGGCGCGAGCGCCGGTGAATTCCGCTCCCAGGCAACACGCCCATGCCCTGCCTGGTGCTGGGAAACAGCTTCCTGCGCATCTTCGAGCGGGGACGAGCCCGGCAGCGGCGGCTTCATTGCCCACCTAGCCCGCCAGCTTGGCTTCCGCCTGATGTCGCTCGTCAACGACGGCAGGCCTCGACCCTGGTGCGCCGACAGTAGGCCCGCAAGCCGGGGTCAGATCGCTGTCGTCCTCCGTAGGTCCTGATGCTGGGCAATCACGCTTTGCCCGAAAGCGCCGGCCGGATCGACGCCGGACACCTGTCGCAGAGTCTCACGCACACCTTGCTCCCGGATCATCGTCTGCAAGCGCACCGCGTGCGGGTCGCCGGGGCAATCATAGCACAGGGCGGCGGCGCAGATCGTGGCGATGTGCTCCGGCACGAGGCCTTGCGACAGGCACAACTGGGCCGCGCCCACGATGCGGTCGTCGCGCCCGAGCTTGCGGAGCGGGTCCTTGGCGACGCGCGTGATCGGGTCCTTGAGCAGGGGATTACCGAAGCGGATCCGGACATCCTGGCGGATCTCCAGATGGTCCCGGCGGTCGAGGTCGGCCGGGTAACGCCGCAACAGGGCCTCGGTCGTCTCGCCGAGAGCGCCATCGAAGACCGACCGCACGAACTCGTCCGCGAATGTCTCGTGGATGAACGTGTGGCCCCGCAGGTATCCCAGGTAGGACAGACCGGCGTGGGCGAGGTTATGCGTGAAGATCTTGCGCTCGACCTCCGCCCGGAAGTTGGTCACCGGGTGGAACCCGGCGACGCCGGGCGCGCCGGCCCGCGCGGCCTTGCCATCGTAGGGGATGTCCCGGTGGGCGTCCGCGATGACCACCAGCAGATCGTCGTCCGGCCGGCGCGCCCCGGCCCCGCCTACAATCCGGGCCACACTGGTGCCCACAAAACCGACGTGCGCCTCAGCCCAGGCCCGCACGGGTTCCTCCAGGTGACCGGCAACGTATTGCGCGAGCAGGTCGGCGGCTCCCAGCAGATTCTCGCACAGGTACACATCGAGCGGCCGTGCCTCCCCCGCAAACCGCCGGCGAATTCCGCCCGCCAAAAGCGGAGCAATCGCCTCCAGGTTCGCCACACCCACCGCGGTCGCCACGAGGCGGGCCTGAGCGATGGCCTCGGCAATCGCTGCCGCTTGATTGGTGTGCAGTGCCTGGAACTGGTCAATGACCAACTCGCGGGCAGTCTGTGTATAGGCATCCAGCAACCGCAGGGGGTAACTGCCCCGTGCGTTGAGATGCTCCACCAGGGAACTGTTCGCATCCACAAAGACGGTCACAAAGCCCGACTCGCGCAGAAGCTGTCCCATCAGCCCCCGGCCGATATTTCCCGCCCCGAACTGAACCGCCACGTTGTCTCTGTCCTCTGTCACGGCCGAAACACCCCCAACGGGATGAACTCCCCCATGTCATTGCGAGGCCCGACGCGCAGCGGCGCTTCGCGCCGAGGGCGACGAAGC
>VGYL01000785.1 GCA_016872975.1 Planctomycetota bacterium | reverse complement strand
GATCAAAGTAAGTGACGAGCAACTGGGACAACTACGCCTCAAACGTCACGAATTCCATGGCGAATGGAACTATACCCTGTCTCCACGGAAATAGAAATTGTTCAGGTTATTTTTGCGCGATAACATAGTATGTACTCAGATACAGCGCCTCCACATGGAAGCGAAAATGTGGATTGGCGGGTACCTCACCGTTCGCGGGTGCCTCGCATTGGAACGTGGGTTCCCACCACCAGCCGTCATATCCGTAAGAACACATCAATTCGGAAGTGCATCCGCCCCAAAGGAATACCTCCGAACAACCAGCACTGCTCACATGGGACACCAGCACAGAGAACACCGCGGCGTGGCAGCAACACTGGCCGTAGCCGTAGTCATATATGTGCAAGTCGTGAGCTGTTTCGCGACTAGGGTCATAATAGATCTCAGAGGCCAATCCGGAGTTTATGCTTCCGCCGATATCGGAAGACCCAGAAACGTAGCCGCAGGCCTTTGCGAGGCCAAAATCCCACAAGGAAGATGCGCTTGGTGTAGAGTCCGTAATGTACATTGTGCCCCCGCTGCTCCCCGCGGGGCTCCAATGGAACCCGTCAGTGGAGACTTCCCAAGTCAGAGATGGAGTGAGCACCTTCACTCCATCACTGCCCGCTATAGGGGAGCCTCCTGCGATGCCATCCACCACGCCGTAGTTAGCGGAGGCTTCAAGCCAGGAACGGTTTACAGCTACCCCCGAAGCGGAAGCGACGATCGTATCGTCCACCCTCGCACGCACTTCGACGCCTGCCATGCGGGGCGGGCCCGGATCAGGACTTACCGTAAACGTCGCAAACATGCTGACTGCCATGTTCTTGGCATAACACACCGGATCACTGTGGCCTCCGCCCCAGACCGCCGTGTCGTTGTTCGGGTCTATGTCTGGTCCGTCTGGCCATTTCGTGATCATGTGGTCCCCGCCATGGTCTTGCCCACCGTGCGAACGAGGTTGCTGGAGCCGATGCCGCCTGTTAGGGACCAACTGCTTGGCAGTTCCCATTCCTCTACGCCTGGATCCGGAATTGCATTGACTGTGACCGTTCCGCTGTCCGCTTTGAATAGAAAGTATCTCTTTGTGTTCGGATTGTTGTCGCCGTCGTCAACTTCGACACCATCATCTGGCAAGAGGGATGCTATCCCTATGACCTTCACTTCGGCCCAATCGTTGTCCTGTTCCCAATCGTTATCCGTAACGGTCAGGTCAAAGTAATACACGCCGGGGGTGTCGATGTTGCAGGCGAAACGGCTCCAGTTCTCTCCCCACACATTATAGGCGGCCCAGGGGTAAGACCAGGAAAAGCTTATGAGACAGCCATCCGGGTCATAGGAGCCTGTGCCATCGAGCTGGATACGGTCGCCAACGCCCACGATCTGGTACCAGTCGGAGATATAGGCGACGGGCGGTTCATTGTAGCAGGCATAGGATCCCTGGGTCGCGAGCAATGCGAGCAGGAGAGCCACGCCGATCGCACGAGATTGCAGTGTCATCTTCATCTCTGGCCTCCTTCCTGTCGGCGAGCGATCTGCCCCAGCCAGTCTCTGGCGGCTTTCGCAGCGGGACAATCGGGGTGCTTCTGAAGCACGGCCATGAGGGCGGCCTCGATTTTGGGATCGGCCTGTGCCTGCGCGACCTGGCCGGAGCGCGCCAGATCGCGGTAGAGCCGGGCGATCATGAACTGCAAGTGCCAGGCGAACTCATAACCAGGCCAACTCTCGCAAACCTCCTGATAGTACGCCAAGGTCTTGTCGAGCTGACCCAGTTGGCGGTACGAGTCCGCCGCTTGCTGGTACGCCCGTGGCGTGTCGTGCGGGTTCGCCGGCAGCCTCTGGATAATGATCTCCCACTTCTCGATAGCCTTGGCGCGATCCGCGCGGGCAGAATCCGAAAGAGCCGGCACCGACGCCCGCGGGCCGGTGGGGTCTTGTCTGGCTTCCTTTGGCACGGATCTCTGCTGCGATACGGCCCGGTCGTAATACCCCTCGGCCATCAGGTCAACGGCCTCGGCCAGCTTGGGGTGATTCGCATAGCGCGTCAGGACCGTCTGGTAGAGGGTCTCGGCCTCATTATCTTGGCCCTGCCGCAGGTAGACATGGCCTTGGCAGGCCTTGGCGAAGAGGGCCTGCTCATGACCAGGGAAGTTATCGATCACGTACTGGAATAGCTCCGAGGCCTGGGTACGGTTGGCAGTACAGAGTGTCCGGCCGACATGCAGGATCGCCATCGGAAGGTTCTTACTGGTCGAATACTCGCTGAGAAGTTTCTTGACGCCGGCGTCGAGGCTGGCGTCATCATGGAGCGCAATCGACTCGTTGATGAAGCCCCGCAAGGACCAGATCGTGTCGTCCGAGGCGGGATAGTTGGTCACATTGAAGCGAAAGAGCTCACGGGCCTGCTCGTGTCGACCCAGCCGGCCGTTGGCTTCCGCGATCGCGCTGACCGCCCAGAGGCCGTCCGGCCGCTTCGCGAATCTGGCCACCAATGTCTGCGTTTCTGTATCGGCCGTTTCCCAGTCATGCAACTCAAGATCGCTCAGCACCACCTCACGCTGGGCCCAGAGGCACTGCTCGCTGTTGGGATACCGGTCCAGGAGGTACTGAGCGGCCGAGCGGGCTTGGGTGAACATCCGCACCTGGCGGTATTCGCCGCTGACTTCCACGAGCACGTAGGGAAGATACCCGTGCCCTGCATAGCGGCTGACGAGTTTCTCAAATCCGGCTTGCGCGGCGTCCTGGTTTCCCAGGCGCACGTCGCAAAGGAGGAGATCTCGGTCGGCCCAGATGCGTTGGTCACTGTTGGGGTAGTGATCGAGAAGGAATTGAGAAATCGGCTTGGCCTGTGCGTATATCCCCGCTTCGCGGTACGTCCTGGCAACCTCATTGAGGACATAGGTGAAGATGTCCGTCTTGGGTGTAGTTGGCGACGAGCTTCCGCACTCCGGCCTGGGCCGCATCACGGTCGCCAAGTCCGACATCGCACAAGACGAGATCTCTTTGGGCCCAAAGGCGTTGGCCACTGTCGGGGTAGTGATCAAGGACATACTGAGAGACCGGCTTGGCCTCTTGGTACATCTGCGCCTCTCGATAGCCTCGGGCGATCTCGTTCAGGACATTGGGCAGGTGGGTGTCCGCGGCATAGCGGCCGACGAGTTGTTGCAGTCGTGTTTGAGCCGCCTGCTTGTCATTGAGCCGGATGCAGCCGCGCACCAGGGCGGTATGGGCATAGATCACCCGGGGCTTGTCCGGCCAGTGGTCCACTACGTACTCATACAGCGGACGGGCCTTGTCGTATTGGCCCAGCTTGTCATAGGCCCAGCCAATCTGGGCAAGGGCTTCCCCCGCCCACCGGTCGGCGCTATCGTGCGTGATGATTTCTTGAACGCCCGCATCGACGACTTCCCTGTTGCCGGCGTAGACCTCGGCAATGACCACGCCCATCTTCAGCCAGATGGCCTGCGGCTGCTCCGGCTGGGCGGTCAGGAGGTCTCGCAAGATCTGCCGCGCCTGCGCCGTCTTGTTCCATTGTCTGGCCTCTTCGACCATTTGATGGATCGCGTGGGGCAGCCATTCATGACGGGCCGACCCTGTCAAGAGTTGTTGGACCGCCTCTTGGGCTTGAGGTAATCGGTCCGTGGCTAATACGACAGCGCGACTTGCTCAGAGCTCACGCGGTATACAAGACTTGAGTCTGCAAATATCGATTCCCAGCTTCTTGAGTCGTCGCAGGGTGGTTTT
>VGYL01000784.1 GCA_016872975.1 Planctomycetota bacterium | reverse complement strand
CCCGTCTCCCGCGAAATCCCTCCGCATCCGTCACCCGCCAAAGTCGTCAGGCGCACAAGGCTGCCCGCGTGTGCGATAATAGTCGAACATATAGTTGGCATTGATTAGAATAAGGGCTGCCCCGCCCCCGCCCCCCACCTACGGCTCGGAATTTATGATTTATGAATTATGCATTATGATGCAGCGACGGCCTGAATCATAAATCGTAAATCGTAACTGGAAAATTCCGGAGGCGTACCATGCGTGGAAACAGTGACAATGTATTGAGTCGTCGTGATCTTCTGTACCGCACCAGTGGCGGGGCGGCGTTGGCGGGCAGCGGTCTCCTCGCGGCGGCTGCGCCATCAGCCGGTCCGGCGGCTACCCAGGAGCCGCCAGCGGCCTTTCAGGCGGGCTGGGCGACGGTCAGCATTACGCCGGACAAGCCGGTGCAGTTGGCGGGCCAGTTTCACGAACGGGTCTCGAAGGAGCGTACCCTCTATCCCTGTCTGGCCACGGCGCTGGCCCTGGAGGGTGTGGACGATGCCGGGAATCCCGCCCAGGCTATTCTGATTGCCTGCGATCTTGTGAATGTGGGGCGCAAGTACGTGGAGGACATCCGGGCGCGGGTGGCCCGGGAACTGCCCGATTTCGACCCCGCCAGGTTGAGCGTCAACGCCACGCACACCCACACCGGCCCGACCCTCACCCCGGGTACCTACAAGGAGCCTGATCCCGGCGTCATGGGACCGCTCGAATATGCGCCGTTCTTCTGTGACCGGGCCGTCCAGGCGGCGGTACAGGCGTGGAAGGCCCGCCGGCCCGCGGCCCTGAGCCATGCCCTTGGCCACGCCGCCGTCGGCTTCAACCGCATCGCGACCTACGCGGACGGGTCCGCCCGGATGTACGGCAATTCGAATCAACCGGATTTCGCCGGACTGGAAGGTCCCAACGACCACGGACTGGAGCTGCTGTTCCTGTGGGACCGGCAGGAGCGGCTGTCGGGCATTGCCATCAACATCGCCTGTCCGGCCCAGGTGGTCGAGGGACAGAGCTATCTGTCCGCGGATTTCTGGGGACCGGTCCGCGAGGACGTCAAGCGCCTGTACGGCGAAGGGGTCTCGGTCTATCCCATGATCAGCGCCGCCGGCGACCAGTCGCCGCGCGACCTGGTGCGTCGCGGCCGGGGCGAGCCGAATATGCGGGCCGAAGCAGGCCTGCGCGAGATGGCCCGGCGGATCGTCAACGGCGTGCGCTACGCGCATGACGCCGCCCAGAGCAAACGCAGCGAGAACCCCGTGTTCCGCCACCGGGTGCAGCGATTGGAGTTGCCCCGGCGCCAGGTGACCGACCAGGAAGCGGCCCAGGCACGCAAAGAACTCGATCGCCTGACCGCCTCCGGGAATGTACAGCCCGGCTCGCAGGATGCGGCGATGCTCCGCCGGGCCCGGGACGTGCTCGGCCGCCACGAAACGCAGTCCGCGGCCTCGACCTACGCTATGGACCTGCATGTGCTCCGGCTCGGCGACACCGTCATCGCCACCAATCCCTTCGAGCTCTATATCGAGTACGGGGCCCGTATCAAGGCACGCAGCCGTGCCGCCCAGACCCTGCTCGTCCAACTGGCCGATGACCGCGGGCGCTACCTGCCCACGCGCCGTGCCGTCGCCGGCGGCGCCTATGGCTCGCGGATCGAAGACAACGTCGTCGGCCCCCCGGGGGGCGATGTACTGGCGGAAAAGACGATCGCCGCCCTCAACGGGCTGTGGGATTGACGTCCACAGGCGACGGGCTGTCGTGCCGCACGGTGGCGAGCGTTCGGGCGATCGCCTCGGCCGAGTGGTGCAGAGCCTGCTGTTCCTCCGACGGCAGGCGGGTGGCCAGGATGCGCACCACGCCGTTTTGCCCCAGGATGCAGGGGACGCTCAGGCAGATATCGTGAATCCCGTATTCGCCCTGCAGCAGCGTCGAGACCGTCAGCACGCTGTTCTCGTCCCGGAGAATCACCCCGGAGATGCGGGCGAGTGACAGGCCGATGCCATAGTAGGTCGAGCCCTTGTAGTCGATGATGTGGTAGGCGGAATCCCGCACCTGCTCGGCAATGGTCCGGTGCTGCTCCGGGAAGTCGCAGGTTTGGCAGACCTGGCAGTAGTTTTCGATGGGGATGCCGGCGATGTGGGACAGGCTCCAGGCGGCGACCTCGCTGTCGCCGTGCTCGCCCAGGATGTACGCGTGCACGTTGCGGGCGTCGATATGGCAGTGCCGGCTGAGCAGGAACTTGAACCGGGCGCTGTCGAGGACCGTGCCCGACCCGATGACACGCTCACGCGGCCAGCCGAGGTGCTCCAGGGCCAATTGCGTCAGGGCGTCGACCGGGTTGGTGACGACGACCAGGACCGCCTCGCTGCGCTGCGGCTGGATCTCTTCGCAGATGGAGCGGACGATGGCGGCGTTCTTGCGGATCAGGTCGGTGCGGGTCTGGCCGCTCCGCTGCTTGGCCCCGGCGGTCAGGACGATCAGGCCGGCGTCGGCACAGTCCTCATAGTCGCCCGCTTTGAGGGCCACCGGCGGGGTGAAGGCCATGCCGTGCGAGAGGTCCATGATCTCGCCTTCCACCCGGTTGCGATCTACGTCGATCAGGGCGATCTCATCGGCCAGACCGGTCGGGAGCAGGGCATAGATGTAGGTCGTGCCGACTGCCCCCGCCCCGATGACCACCACTTTTCTATCCCGGCGCGGCATACGTCTCTCCCAACCCCCGGAACCGGCGGCTTGGGGGATTTGGGGTCAACTCTTGACACTTGACAGCCTTCCTTTGAGGGTTGTTGTCAAGTGTCAAGAGTTGACCCCAAATCCAGACTTCCAGGTCCATTTTGAGGTTCAGGAACTTGAGCATGTCCTTGAGCGTGATGACGCCGAGGAGATGCTCGCCCTCGACGACCATGAGCCGGCTGTTGCCGGTGCGGTTCATGATGGACAGGGCCTTCATGGTGTCGGTGTTCGGTCCGATCACCGTATCGAGCGAACAGGGCGCCAGGATGTCCTGCACCGTGCGCCGGTCCCACTGCTCCCGGGGGATGTCCTTGATCTGTTTGGAGGTGATGCAGCCCTCCAGGCGGCTGTTGCCGGAGACGGGGAACATCTTGTAGTGGTAGCGGTAGAAGTAGTCATCGACGAGCTCGCGGATGGTGATGGAGGGCGGCACCGTCACCACCTGCCCCTGCATGAACTGGGAGACGGGCGCGCCGCCGAGGGCCCGGCGGATCAGCACCTGGCGGTAGGACATCTGGGCGGCCCCGCGAATGAACATACCGATCAGGAAGTACCAGACGCCGGCGATGAAATTGCCGCCGACGAAGGCGACCAGGCCACCAGGATGGCCAGGAAGAACCAGGTGAAGTCGATGCCCACCTTGAGCCCGAAAATCGTGAACAGATGTATCTTGCGTCCAAACATAACGATTTCTCCGTGACGGATGGAACAACGGAATATGGGAATACTGGGTGGCGGGAAGCATCCCCTTCCCTAATCTTCCATCATTCCAGTATTCCCGTATTCCAACATTCCCCATACTGTACTTGTTTGAAATGGGTCGGGTTGCCGTATAAGGAGAATCCTTAGTCCGGACCCTCCTATTCCTGAATCGGTGGAAAGATTGTAACCGTTCACGGGCAGAAACGCTATTTCTGACTCAGGCATGAGGGTTCACAGTAATGTCACCATCTGGTGAGTGGGTGACTGGTACCGATTTACGCGAGCTCAACAGATCCTGACCATCACGTTG
>VGYL01000783.1 GCA_016872975.1 Planctomycetota bacterium | reverse complement strand
ACGGGGCGATTTCCAGGCCGTGATACCCGAGCCGCCGTACGACCGAGCAGACCTCCGCCAGTGGCCGGGCTTCGAACATTTCGTTGCAGAGAGCGAATTTCATCGGTGAGTTCCCAGTTCGCAGTTTTCAGTTCTCAGTTTTCAGTTCTCAGTGCGGAAGCACGCTCTCGACAGTCTATTGGAAAAGGAAGCCCCCAAACACCCTTCCGGGCGTTTGGGGGCTCTTTTCAACTGTCAACTGGGAACTGACAACTGTCCACTTTTCAGACTTTTTCCGGCACCACGAACGGCTCGCGGTAATTGCGCTTCACGAACATATTGGCCATCTGGCTGTGCTCGCCGATGTACTGCTCCTTCTGCGGGTCCATCGTCAGCATCGGGCCCATCGTGATCGGCTCTCTCTCCAGGTCCACCTCGTTGGCGGCCAGGTGCTCGAGCATCCGGTTGAACGAGTCCAGCATCTCGGGGTTGTCCGCGAGCGCGGCCTTGATCTCCTCGGGCTTCATCTTCTGGCCCAGCCGGTAGGAGGTGTTGGCCATGTGGCACAGAGCCGCCGAGAGATGGCCCACCTCGATGTCGGCGTTCTGGTCGCTGCGCTGACGGCTGCGGACGGCTTTGATGAAGTTCTCGTGGTGGCCCGCGCCGCCGCGGCCGACGAACTGCTTGACCCGTTTCCGGTCGTTGTCGAAGACCCAGCCGCCGGCGTCGTCGGTGGGGAAGTAGCCGCCTTCGCATTGCACGCAGTCCCCGACGCGCGTGCCGCGGTAGTTGTCCATGGTGTCGGGTTTGAGGCCCTTCTTCATGGGCAGGCCGCGGACCTCGAAGATGATCGGGGCCGGCTTGTAGTCGAAGAAGGCGATCTGGGTGTTGGCCGTCTCGCCGACGTCGCCGACCTCGCGGCAGCCGAAGCGGCCGCCGATGCTGAAGCAGCGGGCCGGCAGGCCCGGGTCGCCCAGCGCCCAGCGGGCGATGTCCATCTCATGGGGGCCTTGGTTGCCGATGTCGCCGTTGCCGGTGTTCCACATCCAGTGCCAGACGTAGTGCAATTGGGTCCGGTGCAGCGGCACCATATCGGCCGGGCCACACCAGAGGTTGTAGTCCACGCTCTCCGGGATCGGCTTGGGGCCGTTCGTCCCGTGGACGATCCCATTGGTATTCGGGCCGCGGGCCTTGTAGCAGAAGCCGCGGACCCACTTGATCTTGCCGATGTGCCCCTCGTTGATCCACGCGAAGGCCTCTTTGTGGGCCTCGGACGAGCGTTTCTGCGTGCCGATCTGGACGATGCGGTTGTACTTGCGGGCGGCCTCGACCATCTTGCGGCCTTCCCAGATGGTGTGCGAGGCGGGTTTCTCGATGTAGATATCCTTGCCCGCCTGGCAGGCCCAGACGGTGACCAGGGCATGCCAGTGGTTGGGCGTGGCCGAGGTGACCGCGTCGATCTCCTTGTCCTCCAGCAACTGGCGGAAGTCCACGTAGGTCTTGAGCTTGACGCCGCGATCCTTCTCGAACCTGGCGGCCGCTCGGTCAAGCTGGCCGCGGTCGGCGTCGCTGATCGCTACCAGGCGGACGCCCGGAATCTTGCTGAAATAGCCCATGTGGCCGCTGCCCTGGCTGCCGACCCCGATGATCCCCAGGCGGATGTCGTCGTTGGCGCCGAGGACCCGGGCGGTCGGCGACGCCAGCGCCAGGCCGGCGCCGACGGCCATGGAGGTCCTGATGAAATCCCGACGTGTCACGTTGCTCATACTCTACCCCTTTCGATTGATCTGTGCGTAGTCACGGTAGTATTCGGCCACTTTGCCCTGCTTGTCATCGCCTTTGTGGAAGTAGAAGCGATACTTGAACGTGGCGCTCTGGCCGGCCGGGATCACGAAATCGCCGGTGCCGGCGGGCTTCTTCTCGAAATCGTGGATGCCGAACGGATTGACGGCGAACAGCCCGTAGTCGCGGACGTGCCACCAGGTCGGGTGGCGCGGGTTGCTCGGGTGGTCGAAGATTGCGACGCCGACAATCTCGCCCTTGACCGGTCCGTGGTAGTCGACCCAGGTGGCCCGTTTGCCCCAGGTCTGGCCGTCGGTCAGGCCTTCGCTGTTGACGATATGGCCCTGGGCCGCTTCGCCTCGGGCCTTCATGGCCCGCGACGGCACCGGTTGCATCGTCGGGGTCAGACGGATGGCCATCGACCCTTCCTTCGTGTCGCCCATCGTCACCGGGCCGTGCGAGGCGTGGAGGGTGATCTCCCAGTCCATGATCGTCCCCTCCGCGGCGTTCTGGAAGCGGTGGGTCCGGGTGTCGGTGCAGACGATCTTGCCGTCCGGGGCCACGTACTTGTTCTGGGCCTTGATGACGCCGACCTGCGGCCCGGAGTTGACTTCCAGGAACTTGTCATGGACGATCTTGCCCTTGTTGTCCGCCCAGAAATCGACGCCGTTGATGGCGCCGTGGGTGAACCAGAGGGACTTGTGGTGCGGGTGGTCGCGATCCTCGCTGGGCCCGCCGTCGGCGATGGGATAGTGCCGGATGACCGGCTCGCCCGTCGGTCCGATCACCGGATAGAAGAAGGGCCGCTGCGGCTCCTGGAACCGGTACTCGGTGAACAGCTTGCCGTCGATGGCGACGGTCACCTTGTCATCGGCCTGCGTGACCTTGACGCCACCGGCCGCCGGCCGCGGGGCCCCCGCCTGGGCCTTGGCGACCATCTGCTCGAAGACTTGTCTCTGCTCGGCCAGGGCCTGGACACGGTCGGCCGGCTTGGTCCGGGCCTCCAGCAGGACCCAGCCGTCGTAGTCGGTCTCGACGAGCAGGTTGATGAGCTGCTGATAGGGGTAATCCGTGAGATTGAGCTCGCGGACGTGCGCGATATCCGAAAACCGGGACCGGACCAGCCGGAAGTTGTACTCCAGGCCCTCGCCCTCCAGGTCCTGCCCGTTGCAGTTCCAGCAGACGCCGACGTTGGGCTGGGTCACCACGTCCATGATTGCCTTCATCGTGGGCAGCAGCGAGCAACTGCCGTGGACTTCCAGGCGGATCTTCTGCCCGTACCCGGCGGCGAACTGGCCCAGCTCGTTGAGCGAGCGGCCGATCTGCTCGATCGTCTTGGTGTAAGGAACACCCTTGGGCAGGTCGTTCGGCTTGACCTTGATGCCGGAGGCGCCGCAGTCATGGGCCAGCTTGACGTACTGCTTGGCCCCCTCGATCTCCTTCTTCAGGCGGTCTTCATCGGGGTAGTGGAAGGCGAAATTGGTGCCCAGGCTGACCAGGGTCACCTTGCTGTCGGCGAAGCGCTTACGAACCTCGCGCCGCTGGGCGTCGGTCAGGTTCGCCTCGACCTTGTGGGCATGCTCCGTTCGCAGTTCGACGCCGGGCACGCCGGTCTTTTCGCAGTTGGCGATCACCGTCGGCAGGTCCCAATCGAAGCCCCACATGTAGGTCACCAGACCGAACTTCATCCTGGAGCCGGGCTTCTGGGCCGCCAGCAGGACCCGGCCCAAAGGACCGGCGGTGACGACCCCCGCCCCCAGTACGATCGAATCCTTGAGAAACTCCCGACGTGAACTTCGAACTGTGCCCATACCGCCGCCTTTCTTAGTCAATCGTCACGACCCTGACGCCCGGAAAGCACGAAAAAACCCCGCCTCACACGATCCTCCGCGGCATTTCGCCACCACGCGAGCGCCGACAGTAAAGACGCATTATCCCTACGGAAAATTGCGGTGTCAAGGAAATGACCGGCGGAAAATGGGCCTTGGCGGGTGTGTGAGGAGCC
>VGYL01000782.1 GCA_016872975.1 Planctomycetota bacterium | reverse complement strand
CGATTCGTAGCCCATAGTTCATAGATCGTAAATTATAAATGTTAAAAGTCTTGCCGCGTCAGCGGTCTCAAAGCTAAATCATAAGTCATAATTCGTAAATCGTAAATCCGAGGGATACGATGAGCA
Source organism: Planctomycetota bacterium (assembly GCA_016872975.1). Taxonomy (GTDB): domain Bacteria; phylum Planctomycetota; class Phycisphaerae; order Sedimentisphaerales; family Anaerobacaceae; genus PLanc-01. Next base: position 3,646 of record VGYL01000782.1, on the reverse strand, counting down.
AGTACGTAAAACAACTGGTGCAGTCGCAACTGGAAAAGAAAATCCGCGCGGACCAGATCCAGGAATTCCTGGTGGTCAGCACCAAGGGGGTGGGGGGCGTCGACAACAACGTGATGCGGGGCGCGCTCAAGCAGAAGGGCATGCGGGTGGCCGTGGTCAAGAACTCCCTGTTCGCCCGGGCCCTGCACGACCGGAACATGGAAGGGGCGACGGCGCTGTTCCGCGGCCCCTGTGCCGTGGTCTACGGCGGCGACGGCATCGTGGACGTGGCCAAGGAAATGCTCGACTGGGCGAAAAAGCTCAAGCCGCTGGAGATCAAGGGCGCCTACGTCGACGGCGCCGTGTTCGACGGCAAGGGGGCCGAGCAATTGTCGACGATGCCGACGCGGGCCGAGCTGCAGGGCCGGATTGTTTCCTGCATGCTCGCGCCGGGCGGACGGGTGGCCGGGGCCCTGACCGGGCCAGCGGGCGTCATCGCCGGATGCCTCAAGAGCATCGTTGAGAAAGCGGAAAAACGGGCGGCCTGAACCGCAGAGGCCGGCCTCGATTCACGGAAATCTACAAGCGCCTCGGTGGCTGCCCCCTAGAGGGTTAAACGGGACGGTGGAGTCTCGGCTACCGCCGGGCATTTTATTATGCAGGAGTTTGTTCCCATGGCAGATGAAGGCAGAACCTGGAGTGATCAGACGAAGGACTTGGGCGACAAGATCGTCGCGTTGACCCTGATGCAGGCCAAGGAGTTGGCGGATTACCTGAAAGAGACGTACGGCATCGAGCCGGCGGCCGGCGGCGCGGTCATGGTGGCCGGTCCGGCGGCGGGCGCCGGGGCAGCCGCGGCGGAAGCGGCCCCCGAGAAGTCGACCTTCGACGTGATCCTCACGGGCTTCGGCGACAAGAAGATCCAGGTCATCAAGGAAGTCCGGGCCCTGACCGGGCTGGGTCTCAAAGAAGCCAAAGAGCTCGTCGATGGCGTGCCCAAGCCGGTGAAGGAAGGCCTGAGCAAGGAAGATGCCGAGGCCGCCAAGAAGACCTTGGAAGCCGCCGGAGCCACCATTGAAATCAAGTGAACCCCAACTGCCTCTTGTGAGTAAAGATACGGGCTATGCGCCGACACCCGGATTCACAGACGCGAGATTAACTGTCTTACCATAGGAGCGTTAGATGGCTGTGCGGACGTTTCGCAGTTTCGGCAAGATGCAGGACGCGGTGAAGATCCCCGATCTGGTCGCCGTCCAGAGAGAGAGTTACGCCCGATTCCTGCAGAGAGAGGCAGCGCCCACCAAGCGGGCCGACCTGGGCCTCGAGGGCCTGTTCCAGGAGATCTTCCCTATCGAGAGTTACGATAAGAAGATGACCCTGGAGTATCTCTACTACGAGTTGGAGAAACCGCATTACACTCGGCTCGAGTGCCGGCAACTGCGTCTGACGTATGCCTACCCGCTCAAGATCCATTGCCGGCTGCGCCTGGAGAGCGGGGCCGACATGGCCGAGCAGGCGATCTACCTGGGCGAGATGCCCGTGATGATCGGGGGCGGCGAGTTCATCGTCAACGGCGCCGTCCGCGTGCTGGTCAGCCAGTTGCACCGCAGTCCGGGCGTGGACTTTCTCATCGAGAGCAAGGAAGGCGACCGGGTGCTGCACGGCGGGCGGATCATTCCGGAACGCGGAAGCTGGATCGAGATCGGGGTGACCCAGAAGGACATCCTGGTCGTCAAGATCGATCAGTCCAGCAAGATCCCGGCCACGGTCTTTCTGCGCGCCATCAATCCCGACTATGGGACGACCGAGGCGATCCTGAAGCTGTTCTACGAGACCCGGATGGTGCCGACGAACAAGCTGACGTCGGACATGTGGGCGGTCAGCCCGATCGTGGACACGACGACCGGGGAAATCCTCGTCGAGGCGGCCGCCCAGATCGGCGACAAGCTCGGGGCGATTCAGCAGAGCGATCTGAAGAAGGTCGGGGTCATCGAAGACGTCCGGGATACGATCATCATGAACACGCTGGCGCAGGATGACTGCCCCAGCCACGAGCAGGCGCTGCTGAAGTTCTACACGCGTCTGCGGCCCGGCAACCCGTCGAACCAGGAGAAGGCCCAGGCCTTCTTCGCCGAGAAATTCTTCGATCCGAACCGCTACCGGCTGGGCAAGGTCGGCCGGTTCCGGCTCAACCGCAAATTCGGCCAGTCGGTCGACGAGAACGAGATGACGCTGCGCCCCGAGGATTTCCTCAACACGATGAAGTACATGCTCGCCCTGCGTAACAACGAGGGCGAGATCGACGACATCGACCACTTGGGCAACCGGCGGCTCCGGACGATCGACGAGTTGGCGGCGGACGAGATCCGCAAGGGTCTGCTGAAGCTCCGCCGCACGGCGCAGGAGCGCATGAGCATCAAGCGCGACGCGGAGGAGCCGCCCCGCGTCGCCGATCTGATCAACTCCAAGAGCGTGGCCAGCAGCATCAACTTCTTCTTCGGGCGCGGCGAGCTGAGCCAGGTGGTCGATCAGACGAACGCGCTGAGCCAGCTCACGCACGAGCGGCGTCTGTCGGCCTTGGGGCCGGGCGGCCTGAACCGCCGCCGGGCCGGCTTCGAGGTCCGCGACGTCCACATCAGCCACTACGGCCGCATCTGCCCCATCGAGACCCCGGAAGGCACCAACATCGGCCTGATCTCGTCCCTGGCGATCTTCACGACCATCGACGAGTACGGGTTCCTGCTGAGCCCCTATCGCAAGGTCAGGAACGGCAAGCTCACCGGCGAGGTCGCCTATCTGCGCGCCGACGAGGAGATGCGGGCGATTTTCGCCCCGCCCAGCGTGGTCGATCCCGCGACCAAGACGATCGCGGAGGATCTGGTGCTGGCCCGCAAATCGGGTGAACTGGCTCTGAGCACGCGCGACGAGGTCGAGTACATCGACATCTCTCCCAAGCAGATCGTCGGGGTGTCCGCCTCGTTGATCCCGTTCCTCGAGCACGATGACGCGAACCGCGCCCTGATGGGCTCGAACATGCAGCGCCAGGCGGTTCCCCTGCTCAAGACCGAGCCGCCGCTGGTGGGCACCGGCATGGAAGAGGTCGTGGGCAGCAACTCGAGCATGGTCCTGAAGGCCGAGCACCCCGGTGTGGTGACCGCGGTGGACGCCACCCACGTCGTCATCAATCACACGGACGAGTACCCGCTGGACAAGTTCGTGGGGCTCAACGAGCGCACGTGTCTGAACCAGAGGCCCATCGTCACACTCGGGCAGAAGGTCGAGGCCGGGCAGGTGATCGCCGACGGCGGCGGCACCTCCAACGGCATTCTGGCGCTGGGCAAGAACGTGCTGGTCGGGTTCATGTCCTTCGACGGCTTCAACTTCGAGGACGCCATCATCGTCAGCGAGAGGCTCGTCAAGGACGACAGTTTCACGAGCATTCACATCGATGAGTTCACGGCGGAAGTCCGCGAGACCCGGCTCGGCAAAGAGGAGTTCACGCGCGATATCCCCAACGTCAGTGAGAAGGCCCTGCGCAATCTCGACGACCGCGGCGTGGTCCGCGAAGGCACCCGCGTCTGTCCCGGCGACATCCTGGTCGGCAAGGTCGTGCCGAAGAGCAAAGTGGAGCTCACCCCGGAAGAGAAGCTGCTCCACGCGATCTTCG
>VGYL01000781.1 GCA_016872975.1 Planctomycetota bacterium | reverse complement strand
CGCACCACGCCCCAGCGACGGTCCACTGTGCCGCGTTTGGGCCTCGTCGGAATCCACGCGATCAAGCTGGTCGTCGGTTTCAAAGCCCGTTCCAGCCTGCGAAGCAAGGCATCGTCCACCTTTTCGCACGCCAGTAGTGCACCCATCCGACGGATGGTGCCCGTGTCGCCATAGCGCAGGGCGGTCTTTACCAGACCGGCTGCAGTGACCCGCCGCGCCTTCAGCTCGCGCCGAATCCATTCATATCCGCGCGGCAGGCCGTTGAACCGCGACCAATCGTACACCGCATCCACGAGCGTGCGCGTGCGCGATGCATAAACCGCGATCTGGCCGTTTGGCATCCGGACCTTCTCCGTATCATCCAACCGCTCGTCAGCCACTTTGATCAGCGTCAGAGCCACCGTCCCGATCTGGTGTTCGCCCGAGAGTCGGTTATTGTAGGCGTACACGCGAGTTGGGATCTGCTCATCGAAGCCGTAACGGTTGAAGGCATTCGGCCCGCAAATCTGATAGCGGCCTTCCTTCTCTGCCATCAGGGTATTCAATGCCAATGTCTCATCAGGGCTCCATTTGCCCCCCACGGGTAGTCGTGGGGGGACCAAGTACAGACCCCGGTAAACCCGTGCGATCAACCCTGATCTCTCCAGTCGGCTCAGTAATTCCCGCTCCTGAGCGATGGTGAGATGTAGCGGTTCTCTCAGTTCGCCCGTTCGCAAGGTCGTCAATCCGCGCAACTGGACGTAACCGAACAGCCGTGTCTCAAGTTGTCCAAGACGCATTGTCATGGGGTGCATTGTATAGTGGGCATAATTGCGTTACAAGCAATTATCCAAGAATAGGATGCACATATATTCCCCGTATATTCCCCGCGTTCTCGCCACAGACAAATCCTGCCCCTGCTACAACGTGGGTATGGCAAAGAACACGTTGGTCGAAGTTGTGCCGCTGGCAAAGTACCTGGGCGTCCCAGCGGCTTGGCTCAGGGCCGAGGCCGAACAGGGCCGGTTGCCTTGTGTCAATGCCGTGGGCGACTTTCAAAACCGAATAGGCTCGCCGTCGAAGCGCACACAGAGGCACCACGGAGCGGACAGCGCCCGAAAGGATAGGCAATCGTGATTGGCGCAGAACCATGTGCAAAATGCGGCGCACGAGGTGCAGAAAGAGGCGCAGCAGACCTCTGCAATGGTTCGCAGTGGGGTGCAGGAGAACCCGGCGGAAAGCCCAGTAAACGCGGATTTCGCGATTTCGGCCGTGCCAGCGGGGAGCGCAGAATTGAACCAGTGGAGACGAAGGGAATCGAACCCTCATTCCGGCGATGCGACCGCCGTGTGCTCCCGTTACACCACGTCCCCGGGACCTGAATCCGGCGCCATTGTAGCGGGCGGCAGGGGGAAGTCAAGCGCTATTTCCAGGGTTCACCGGCATTTCGGCATCCTCGGCGGCGAAGTGCGGCCTCACCAGAAGAAACAGGGGTTGGTGTTGTAGCGTTCTTCCATGTCCGAGAAGGGCCGCCCTCTCGTCAACTGGCCGTCTCGGCGCTGTAGCGGGCGAGCAGGCCGGTGCGGACGGCGTAGCGGTAGATCCGGGTGAAGTACCAGCCGGTGAGCAGGATGTACAGGACGGCCAGCGCGACACCCCACAGGAGGTCAAGCCCCGAGGCCGGGCGGCCGGCGAGCGTGGCCCGCATGGACTCGAAGACATAGGACGGCGGCAGCAGGTGGGCGACGTACTGCATCCACGGCGGCAGCGTGGCCAACGGGTAAAAGACGGCCGCGAAAGGGGAGAGGACCGCCGGGATGGGCCAGACGAACCACTCGGCCGCCGGGCCATAGCGCAGCACCAGGGTGCAGGCCAGGACGCCCAGCGCGATCCCGAACAGAAACAGCACGAGCAGGAACGGGATCAGCGCCAGGCCGTAGATGAAAAAGGACAACCCGAACACCGTGGTTGCCAGGATCAGCATGACGACCAGCCCGATCGAGCTGGTGGCGATGCTCGACAGGACGAGGCCGCTGAGGTACTCCGAGATCGACAGGGGCGTCGCGAACAGGTTCAGGAAGTTGCGCGACCAGACGTCTTCGAGGAACGTCGTCGTCACGCCGTACATCACGCGGGTGAAGAAATCCCAGAAAAGGACCGCGCCCAGCAGCACCGGGACAAAATTGAGATCGGGCGAGGTGACCGCGTTCAGGTAGCGCGTGATGAATCCCCACAGCACGATGTCCACCGCGGCCCACACGAACACGGGCAGAAGGCGTGCGGGGCTGCCGCGAATCAGGTAGAACTGACGCAGCAGGATGGCGGCGATACGGCTGCGGCGCATCATACTTCGTTGCCCCCCAGCGTCAGCGGCTCCCGCGCCACGGCGATGAACAGGTCTTCCAGGGTCTCTTTACCGTATTCCCGCGGCAGGATCTTCGGATTGCCTTCGAGCAGGATCCTGCCGTGCGAGAGGAACAGCACGCGGTCACACATCTGTTCGACCTCGACCATGTTGTGCGAGGTCCACAGCACGCCGACATCCTCCTGGGCGGCGAACTCGCAGATGCGGGTGCGGATGTCCCGCGCGGAAGCGGGGTCGAGCGAGGCGGTCGGCTCGTCGAGCAGCAGCAGATGCGGCTGGTTGAGCATCGCCTTGGCCAGACCCGCGCGGGTCTGCTCGCCGGAGGACAGCACGCCGCACTTGGTGTGGCGGAAGCGCTCGATATCGAACTTCCGGAGCTGCTCTTCGATGCTCTGCGCCAGGTCGCGCGCGCCGTAGAGCAGGCCGAAGAAACGCAGGTTCTGGTACACCGTCAGGTTGCCGGGCAGGGGGGCGTAGACCGCGGTGAAGTTCGTTCGCTCCAGGGCCCGGCCGCGCTGTGCGGCGATGTCCATGCCTTCGATCAGAACGGTTCCCGCCGTCGGCTCCAGGATGCCGAGCACCATGTTGATGATCGTCGTTTTGCCCGCCCCGTTGGGACCGAGCAGCCCGACGATCTCGTTGCGCCCGACATCGAACGAGACTCCCTCCACGGCCACGGTGTTGCCGTAGCACTTGCACAGATTCACCAGCGAAAGGACCTTCGCCGAGGGCGCCCGCAAGGGTCCGGATTGCTCTGTCGTCATCTTCGGATCATAGACCGGCCCGCGGTTCCGGACAATAGCGAGTTTTCCCTATGTCGTCCTCAGCGAGCCTCAATGACAAGCCACTTCTCCACGCTGCGCCGCTCGACGCGGAACTGAAGGCCCGTTTGCGTGGAGAGGTTTTCCAGGAGCATCTTGAGCTTGCGGGTCTTTTCCGTCGGGTCTGTAATCCGGTTGAGATAACTGGAGCGATAGTGGTGGTAGCCGATCCGCATGGGCGCGGCGGGTTCCGTCTCGTTGACGACCGGCAATCCCACCTGATTGCCCAGTGCTTTGAGAAGCTCGTCGACGGAGCCGGCGGTTCCTCCGCCCCCTCCCGCACTGTGATCGGCCTCATCCGAGTACATGGGAATCGAGCCTTTCCTGAAGGGCTCCGGCAGTTGATGGAATTCGAACCGACCCGTCGCGACGATTGCCTCCTGTTCGACGGATCGTTTCACAACCTGAGCTGCAGCGCGAGCGACAACGTCGAGCTGAGACTCCCCTTGTCCCCGAACGAGAGCCCCCAGTTCCGGAGTCCGGGGCCCCGGTGGAAGACGAACCGATCGGGTGGACGAGAAATCAGGGACGCCTGATGCTTATTACGACAGCGCGAGATAGGCTCAAGGGAGGGCCTGGTTCAGACCCGGGTAACAGTCTGGGTGGGTGG
>VGYL01000780.1 GCA_016872975.1 Planctomycetota bacterium | reverse complement strand
CCTGATTACCTTCGACCCGACGGAGCAATTCTACCGCGTCCGCGTGCAGGCAGCCGTCCAGGAGCACCGGTGCACGATCGAAGCCCTGCTGCGCAAAAACCCCCAAGCCTCAACGGTCGATATCCTTTATTACCAGGAATTGTGAATTCACGGACTGATCCATTTAGCGACAGGTAAGGCAAGAACATGCCCAAACGATACATTGGCTTGGACATTGGCCGATCGCATGTGTCTGCCGCACAAGTGGTGCGGACGGCGAACGGCTTTCAGATAGAAAAAGCGTTCGCCACGCAGACCCGCCGCAGCACGGATTCTCTGCCGGAGATCCTGCACTCCCTGGCGGATGAACACGGTTTCGACCGGCGTGCGGACGTGGCGGTTTCTCTGCCCCTGCACGCTTTCTTTTTCGCGGATGTCGAGACCGATGCCAAGGAATTGGAGCGGCTCCGCGCGGCGGATATCGCGGGGCTGAAGGACTGCTTCCCCATCCCGGCGGACGACATCATCGCCCAAGTCTGTTCGGTGCGGTCCGCGGAGGGAGGCAAGAGCTCCGTTCTTGTCGCCGCCACGTCGCGGGAGCAACTCCGCCAGGGGCTGCACTTCCTGCACGAGGGGAGGATCAAGCCGGCGTGCGTGGACACACCGATCACGGCGGCCCAGGCCACCGTGGTCGTCAATCATGCCGACGCGGCGAGCGGGCCGGCGCTCATCCTGTACGTGGACCCGTCCACGCTCAGTCTGGCCGTGACCCATGATGGCAGCATCCTGCTCGTCCGGAACATCCCCATGCTCTCCTCGGACGAGGAAAACGAGGAGGCGTTCGCCCGGCAGACGGCCGACATCGTCAGCCAGGAAATCGAGATCACGTGGAAACGGCTGTTCGACGGCGTCCCGGACCCCGGCCTGCGGATCTTTCTGATCGCCCCGCCCCAGAGGGCCGCGGCGCTGACAGCCTGCCTCCAGGAAAAGACCAACGGCCCGGTCGTCCCGGTCAACCCGTATGCGCGGGTAGCGCGATCCGAAGAGGTAGAGGAGCAACTGCCCCTGTCGGTCGCGGAGGGCTTGGCCCTGAGAGCGCTCCAGCCGCAAGGGTCCGATCGTCTCGACTTCCTTGCCGCCTATCGAGCCCGGACCCGGCCGCGGTTTCGGATGAAGAAGGAGCTGACCGTATGCGCCGCCCTCGCGGCCGCGGCGGCGGTCGTCTGGGTGGCGGGCCTGTTCCTGCAGTTGTCGTCGCTGGAAACGACGTACGGACAGTTGAAGCAGCAGATGGAGCAGGTGTTCCGCCAGACCGTACCGGAGGAGCAGAACATCGTCGACCCGGCGGCCCAGCTTCAGCAGCGACTGGACGCCTTCCGCAAGGAAAGTGAGTTTCTGACCTGCCTCTCGGGTCGCCCGGCCCCGCTGGAGATCCTGTACACCTTGAGCCGCAACACCCCCGCCACGGCCGCTCTGCAACTCCAGGATGTGCTGATTGCCGCGGACAGCGTGCGGCTCACGGGAAGCTGCGATTCGTTTGCGACACTTTCGGAGTGGCAACGTGTGTTGGAGACGATCCCCGGGGTCCGCGTCGTGGACGTGCCCCGCCCCATCAAGGATTCCCGATCGGGAAAAGTGCGGTTCACCATTTCGCTGTCCACCGTGGAGCGCCCGGCATCATGATCCAGATGACTCATAGAGAACGAATGCTGTCCCTGAGCCTGATCGTCGCCCTGGCTGTCTCGGGCCTGTACACCTTGATGGTCCGGCCGGCGCGGGAGCGGGTCCGCACCCTCCAACGCCTCATCCCGGAGAAGCAGGCCCAGTTGCGGGATCTTCAGACTCGCAGCGCCCAATACACGGCGCTGCGGCACGATTTCACCCGCTTGCGCGAGAGCCTGGCGGCGCAGGAGCCGGACTTCGAGCTCCTGCCGTTTCTTGAGACCAAGATCGAGCGGCACCGGCTCACCCGGCATCTCGTGACGATGGAGCCCAACATCCTCCAGCTCCAGCGGGACTACTCCGAGGTCGTGGTCACGATCGAGCTGCGCGACATCTCCCTCCAGCAGCTCATCGGTTTTCTCAGCGAGATCGACACCGCCGAGTCGCTCGTGCGGGTCGGCAGCCTGCACATCCGCCGGAATCCGAGCCCCGAAGGGCTGCTCGATTCGACAGTGGGGATCTTCAGCCCCAAGCTCAGCCGTCCGGCCCTGGCGGCCCGGGCGAGTTCCTGATACCACAATGCGCAAGTCCCGAGACCCTAAGAGCCTCTGAAAGAATGGAGACGCCTTCCATGTCATTGCGAGTCGCGAAGCCGCTGCGCGGCGGGTAGGAGGAAGAAACCTGGCGTATTCAGGGTGCCATACCTACGCCTCGTAGGCATGTCTTCTTCGCTCACTTGGCATGTCTACGCAAAGCCGTAGACATGGCACCCAAACCGTCAGTTTCTTAGGAGCAAAGCGAGGCAGTCTCCTCTCGTCGGCCGCAGGAATGGCCCGCCCCTATCCTCCTGTCGCACGGCCGGCAGCGTCCGCGCGGGGGCGGTCCCGTCCCCTCCGCCCCCGCCAAAAACCTTGGAAAAAATTTTGCACAAAGGGTCTTGCTTTTCGTAAACGCGAGCATACGATGAGTCCGACATTTGGGGACGGGCTCGGCGTGGGTCCGTTTGTTCCGGGAACCAGGGTAGAAAACCATTAGAGGAAGTACCGATGTGTGATTCGTGTGGATGCACCCCTTGCAGTTCGTGCGGCGCACCAGTGGAAGACGGCGTTTGCTCTTCGTGCGGAGAGAAGCCCAGCAACTGCACCTGTGAACCGCTCGATGAAGAGTTCGACTACGAAGAAGAGGAGGAGGAGGAGCTCGAGGACGAAGACGAAGACCTGGAGGAAGAAGAGGACGAGGACTTCGAGGACGAGGAGGAGGATTTCGAAGACGAGGACGAAGACGAAGATATCGATGACGACAAGGATTGGTGATATGCCATCCGGGAGGCCGCCGCGCGATGCCGCCGGTGGTCACACGCGGGGAACGTGGGCGGGAGGTCCGTTCACCCGATACCGGTGCTTCGTGAGCGTCCGGAGAGCGACACCTTGAGCGAATCGGGACGAGCAAGGACGCTGTCCCGTCGTTGCTTTCTCACAGAATGAAAAAGAGGCCCCGTCTCCCCGACGGGGCCTTTGCATTTCGGCGCCCTGTCTTTTCGCGTCAGCAGGGCCGTACGTTGGTGGCCTCCTGTCCCTTGCGGCCCGGCGCCGCGGTATACTCGACCGCCTGGCCGTCCTGCAGGGATTTGAAGCCGTTGCCGGCAATCTTCGAGTGATGGACGAACAAGTCTTCGCCGCCATCGTCCGGGGTAATGAATCCAAACCCCTTCTTCTCATTGAACCACTTCACAACACCTCGTGCCACGTCGTCTTCTCCTTGGACCCACCGGATCCGCACAGCGTCCCTCTACTGGTTATCAGGGGTATGCTTCGAGGGAGGAAAGTATACACCTTGACATGGACACATGGTACCCACCCGGTGTCACGAAGTCAAAAGAAATCTGGGGCGACGTCCAAAAACGTGACCCCTGCCGATGTCACCACGACGAGGGACACCGGGAGTGCAGGGCCGTTCCCGCGGGGCCGTCCCGCCCCGCCCCAGACCACCGTCCGAAAAGGGGACATTCTGCTTTTCCTTCCGGCCAGGTCGTACCTCATGATATTGGTAAGACTTTCTTGCGAAAACGACAATCCAAGGCCGATTCTTGTACGGCATTGCGTTCCTCAGCCCAGATGTCACGCTGGAGGTCGCTGAC
>VGYL01000779.1 GCA_016872975.1 Planctomycetota bacterium | reverse complement strand
GCGCGGACGGACGCGTCAAGCGTCCAAATCATAAATCATGAATCGTAAATTCAGAGAGGGGTTTATGGACATCCAGAACGTCATCACGACGCTGCTGCGGGACGGGTTCATTCTCGTCTTCAACCAGGACAAGCTCGACATCGTCAAGACGGCCGAGGCCCTGCTGGCGGCGGGGATCGGCAATATGGAGGTCACCTGCCGGATCAGCCGGCCTTTGGAGAAGCTCGCCCGGCTGCGGAAGGAGCTGCCGGCCTTCGTGGCGGGCTCGGCCAGCCTGATCGACTGGCCCGACATGCTGCGGATCTACAACCAGGCCCATGCCGACGACCCCCTGCCAACCTTGCAGCAAGTGGTCGATGCCGGGGCGTGCTACCTGGTCTCGGCGGTCAATTTCAGCGACGCGGGCTACGAGCAGTTCGGCGGCCGGATTGCGATGATCCCCGGCTGCGGCAGTGCGACCGAGGTCGTGACACAGTTCGGCAAAGGGGCGAACCTGTGCAAGGTCTTCCCGGCCAAGGAGCTGGGCGGGCCGGCTTTCGTCGAAGCGATCGACCCGGCCCTGCATAAGACGATCAGCCTGGTCCCCACGGGCGGGACCAACGCCGCGAACATCCCCGACTACCTCAACGCGGGCGTCCTCGTCGTGGGCGGCTCGTTCAGCATGATCGAGAAGGCCACGATGAAGAAGATCGTGGACGAGCAGGACTACAAGCTGCTGGCCAAAGAGCTGACGGCGGCCAAGCAGTTGATCGACGCGGCCCGGGCCAAGAAGTACCCGGGCTTCGATTTCGCCAAGGCCTCACTCGAACAGATCAACCAAAAAACCGGACGGAACTTCAATGTCGGGCGAGGAGTCTGGAGAATTGCGTGCTGTCCGGGCGGCGGCGTCAAAGCCGAAGGCCTTGGCTCGTAGTGGCGTCGTCAGACGCTATCTTTATGCTCTGACGAGCACACTACAAACGGGCCAAGCCGCGCGTGACGTCGCCCCTTTCGTTCTACGTAATAGGATATGCTGAGTCGCCCATGTACTCACCCGAATACTCGGGAGGATGACTTATGATCGGATCGTTATGGCTTTCAGCCCTGCTCGCGATTTCGCTGGGCACGGCCGCGAAGAGTGACTCGGAACATGTCCTGACCCTGAACACCAAGGACACCGGCTATCGCGGCATCTGGTACATGAACCAGCCGCTCAAGAATGAGTACCGCTTCAAGTACAGCGGCGGCATGGCCACTTTTTGCGCCAAGCACCAGCCTTTCGCGGTCTACTGCGAAGCTGTCAAGAAGACCTTCTTCTGCTACGGCGGGACGTCCGAGGACGCTCATCTCCAACACGATCTGACCGGCACCAGCGACAGCAAGGACGCCGCCGGCATCCTGCTGCACATGGTCTCCTATTATGACCACACGACCGGTCAAGTCCCCCGCCCCACGATCCTGCTCGACAAGAGAACCAAAGATGCGCATGACAACCCCGTCATCTCAGTGGATGACAAGGGGCACCTCTGGATCTTCTCGACCTCGCATGGGACCTCACGGCCCTCGTATATCCATCGTAGCACGGAGCCGTACAGCATCGAGAGGTTCGAGTTGGTTCCCGCGACCAAGATTGAGAACGAGTCGCAGGTCCCCATGACCAATTTCTCGTACATGCAGTCGTGGTTCGTCCCGGGACAGGGTTTTGTGGCCTTCTTCACCCGCTACAACTACCCGGCCGCCCGGACGTCCTGCTTCATGAGCAGCCCGGACGGGGTGCATTGGTCCGCCTGGCAGCGGCTGGCCGCCATCGACCAGGGCCACTACCAGATCAGCACGGCAAACGAGCGCAAAGCCGCCTGTGCGTTCGACTACCACCCCAAGGGCAAGGGCCTCAACTGGCGGACCAACCTGTACTACCTCGAGACTCCCGATGCCGGCCGGTCCTGGCGCAACGTCCACGGCGAGCGCCTGACGCTGCCCTTGACCGAAGTACAGAACGCGGCGTTGGTGCACGACTACGAGAAAGAAGGCCAGCTTGTCTATATCAAGGACATCCGCTTCGACCATTCCGACCGGCCGGTGATCCTGTATCTGCTGAGCAAGGGATTCGAGTCCGGACCGGAGAATGGGCCGCGCGCGTGGATGACCGCCCGCTGGACCGGGGACACGTGGGACCTCCGATCTCTCACCGCCTCCGGGAACAACTACGATACCGGTTCGCTGTACTTGGAGGAGGACGGGACGTGGCGGGTCATCGCCCCCACGGAGTTGGGGCCCCAGCCGTACAATCCCGGCGGGGAGATGCTGATGTGGACCAGCAGCGATCAGGGGAAGACCTGGAAGAAGCTGAGGGAACTCACGCACGGCGATCCCCTCAACCACAACTATGCAAGACGCCCGGTGAACGCCCACCGCGATTTCTACGCCTTCTGGGCCGACGGCCACGGCCGGCAGCCCTCGGCGTCTTCACTGTACTTCTGCAACCAGGCCGGCGACGTCTACCGCCTGCCGCAACGAATGACGGAGGAATTCGCACGGCCCGAGAAAGTAAACTGATTCGACAGCAACCGGACCCATGGAGATCAGGAAGAGGGGAATCATGGAAACAAGGAAAATCGGCAATCAGCAGGTAACGTTCCATCGCTACAACACGATCATTGTCGGCGCCGGCGCCGCGGGCATGAACTGCGCCGTGCACCTTTACGAGTTCATGAAGCTCAAGGGCGTCGAAGCGCCCCAGGACCGCATTGCCATCGTGACGCGGGGCCTGGGACTCGGGGCCTCGCGCATGAGCGGCTCGGACAAGCAGACCTACTACAAGCAGGGCACCAGTCCCAATGTCCCGGACTGCGCCAAGGCGTTCGCCGACACGCTGACCGCCGCCGGCTGCTGTCATGCCGATCTGGCTCTGGCCGAAGGGATCAATTCCCTGCGCGAGTTTGCCCACCTGGTGCAGGCGGGCGTCGCCTTCCCGACGGATTCGCTGGGCACCTTCATCGGCTATAAGACCGACCATGACCCGGCGGAACGGGCTACCAGCGCCGGGCCGAAGACCAGCAAGTTCATGAGCGAGTGCCTGCAACGGGAGGCCAACGCCTATGGCCTGCGGATCTTCGACAACCAGGAGGCCGCCCATCTGCTCACCGTCGGCACGGGCTCTTCGAAGCGGATCGCCGGTCTGGTCGCCGTTGACAAAGCCAAGACCGGCAAGTCAGGCCATGCGCTCAACGTCTTTCTCGCCGCCAACGTGGTCCTGGCCGCGGGCGGACCGGGAGAGCTGTACGAAACCAGCGTCTATCCGCGCGGCCAGGTCGGCCTGCACGGACTGGCCCTGCGCGCGGGCCTGGCGGCGGAGAACCTCACGGAGTCCCAGTTCGGCCTGGCCAGCACGAAATTCCGCTGGAACGTCTCCGGCACGTACATGCAGGCGGTCCCCAGGATCTTCAGCGCGGACCCCGATGGCAGTCACGAGCGGGACTTCCTCGCCGATTTCTTCCCCTCGATGAAGACGATGGCCACGGACATCTTCCTCAAGGGCTACCAATGGCCGTTCGATCCGCAGAAGATCGAGAACCTCAAGTCCTCGTTGGTCGACGTGCTGGTGTTCAACGAGAACCAGAAAGGCCGGCGGGTCTTCCTGGACTTCCGGCAGAACCCCGTCGGCACGCGGACCATGCAGCCGTTCAACATGGACGAGCTGGAGCCGGAGGCATTCGAGTATCTCCGGGACGCCGGGGCCATGCAGAAGACCCCGATCGAGCGTCTGGCCCACATGAATCCTCTGGCCATCGAGATCTACAAGGAGAACGGGATC
>VGYL01000778.1 GCA_016872975.1 Planctomycetota bacterium | reverse complement strand
GTATTCGCGTTCCGGCACCTCTAGGGTAGCCCCGCAAGACTCGCAGTTGATCTTGACGACTCTTTCAGCCACTTGGGGAGAGGCCATCGACGAGTGCGGTGCGTTGGACGTTGGTATGGGGAATCCACTCGTCCCAGCATCTTGCGGTTGGGGTGTGTGTGCATCCTTGAAGCAGTAGGGGCAGGTGATACGGCGGTCGAGACAAGAACGCGGCACCTTGAACGACTTGGCGCAACTAGGGCACTTCACGCTGGTACTTGCGTTCGAACTGCTCACCGAAGTGCCTCCGAGAGTCTGCGACGGAACGCGACATAGGTGTGGGGCAACAAACTCGCTTTGGGACGGTGCACAAACGCGCCCCGCCATATGGCGAAAGCCTCACGCCTCTCGTGTAAACTCATTTCCATCGGTCGAGGGCCTTCACCGACGAAATCACAAAGACCGATCCGTTCTCGGCGCGCGGGAGACAATTGATCTCCACCACCATCTTGTGCTCCTTCCCGTCTCGCAAGATGTTGAACACCTGTTTTCCAGCGTCCGTGTCCTTCTTCAGGTAGCCGTGTCCCAGCGCGCTGCCCTTGTAGTCTGACACGCGGATGCTCCACGCAACCTTGTCGGCTGTGCCAAACTCATAATTGTAGTAGTCGTCAAGTTTGCCCCAAACGCGCATTAGGATGGGAGTTGTGGGCTTTGTAGCTCGAAACTCCTCGGCGCTCATCTGAGCGTACGTCTCTTCTGCTGGAGTGGCGGCCGAAGCATATTCCCACGTTCCGTCGTCGTGGAGGGTAACTAACTTCTTGTCTCGAGTAATTGCTTGCTGATCGGGATAAGCAATCCCAACCATACATACAATCACAGACATGATCATTGCCGTGACCGCGGCAGGCCCTAGGGCGGCTCGAAACAGGAACCCACTTCGCTGCTTCATATCTACTCCTTCTCCTCATCACGCCCTTTGCATTGCGCCTTGCAGATCTGCGCAGACGCACTCCACAGACATCATCCATCGTCGGCCAGAACTTCGCATCGAGCATCAATCGTGACCGGTCCGGACGTACCTCTATGTGTAGTTGCCAGACGCAACCCTACACTGTCTGTCAGGGTAAGGGAGAGGCGCAAACCCGGTCAAAGAAAATCGACCGAAAATCGTCGTCGCCGCGAACGCGGCATGTCCAGGCGCGACTCGATCGGGCGCCGGGCTCTCTGCTTGCCGACAGCGTGGGGCGATGATAGGTCTTAGTTGCTCGTGAGCGGACTCGCCGGCTCGCAATGCCGCCGGCCAGACTCGCGGTCCGGCGTGCCGGTCCGTGCGGAGGACTTGCGACCGCGAGGCTTGTTTGCGCCTCATATGCCGGAGTACTGCGGGCTCTCTGCCGACTCGGCTTCCCGCGCCGATGAGTCCGGCGCAGGCGATCCGTCCCCCAGCGCCGAGGACCTCTCGATCACTCGCAGGCTCGTTGACGCGGGCCAAATCCTCAACATCCGCGCCCTCGGCGACATCATCGTGGGCCGGGGCCAGACCAAGTTCTTCGGCCTGCGCGAGTCCGGCATGGCGAACCTCGAGTGAACAAGGCGGCCCTGCCGCCGGTTCACTCGTGCGGCGGTGCGGGCTCCGTACCCACCGCAACGCATCCAGTCGTCGAACTACGGGAATAGCTTTAGCATGTACTCGATTGCAGCGCTCCTCTCGCGCAGCTTCTTCTCCTCGCTGCGTTCCAGGTTCGTCCTGTCGTCGTATTGGTAAGGAGTGATTTCGACTTCTGTATACCCGCCGCCAGCTGGAACGTTGGCCTCGCCACGGTAACGCGTTACTATCTTGGACTGTATGGTCACAAGCCGCGCAGCGATCATGCGCAGTTCCTCACGGAACTTCGCCTTCAGTTGTGCGGCTTGTGCAGGCGTCATATCTCGCACTTGTTGTTTGAATTCCTCCTCGGCAAGCTCGCCCTCATACCGCTTTACCTCGCTCCGTGGGCCCAGCCCGAGCTGCTTACGTCTTTCATCTGGCGAAAGAGGCTTCTTCGATGTTGTTTGCCCTGCAGCGGGTTGACTTGAGTCACCGGGCGGAACGGACGCGATGGCCTTGGACGCCAGTAACATCGAGATCCGCTGCCGATCTTGTGTGATCAACTGCTGCTGCGGAATCATGAGTAGTGTGCCATCCCTTCCTCTCAGGAATGCCGATGAGTGGTCTGCGGCCTCAAGCGCGGCGATGACTTGGCTTCCAGATGTGGAAGTCCATGTGCGGAGGATGTCCTGTGATGATGCCACTCCGCAACTGACGAGTATGCCACCGAGCAGAAGGCCGCGTACCCTCATCCGCCTTGTCGATGCGCTCATGAATCCTCCGATGCTCGTACGAACAACTTCAACATCTCGAAGGGCCTCGCGCAAGCACGAATGCTCGACATTGACTGTCGAAGGAGGCCTCCTCCCGTATCGTCCGCAAAGGTCGTCTCTCGCCGTCTTCTGGCGAGCAACAGCTCTTCGCCCCGTCCCTCGCGCAGGTCCGCGCGGATCGCTCCCTTGCTTCGGGCCTGCCGCTCGATCCCGTCTCGGCGAGTCCGCCGCAGACCGGGCGCTTCGGGTCCGGCGCGGGCTGGGCCTCGAGGACTCGGTGCGCCCGTGACCGACCCGATCCCGCGACGCGGGAACGCGCCCTCCCGGACGGCCGGCGGGGGCGCCCGCCAGCGGCCGGGCTGAACGCTCGGCGCCCCCCCACGGCTTCGGCGCAATTGCAGGGACATTCATGCGCTCGCCGGCAGGGGTTCGCGCCCATGCTCCCCGAGATGCTCGCTCACCCCTGCACCCCCGGCCCATGGCCGCCAGGGACGGAGCCCCGCCGGGACCACCCCGCCGGCTCCCGTCGGCCTCTCTGGTCGCTGGGCTCCAAACGCAAGTCTGCGGTGCAATCCCCGAGTCATCCACCATCTCTCAACGTCAGCCCTCTCTTGAAATGGGATCTTAGTGAGCTCTCGACACATGGGTTCCGGGCGACCTAGATTTGACTTGTCCGCGCCATCCCCGACGATAGCATCTCTGTTAGCGCCCGACGAAAGGAGTCGCCACGAATGAGCATCGACAGTCGTTTCCGTTACCCTTGCCCTCGATGTGGGGCAGATTTGCTACCACGACAGTACTGCCTGCGTTGTTTCGGGACGACGGGCGAGAAACACTACCCCATTACCGGGCAGAGCCTAATGAGCGATGCCGAATCAAATCGCGTCGGACGATTGTTGGCTCTGATGCTCGGCATCCCGATCATGATCATCATCCTATTTGTCCTGCTCGGAAGCTAGCGTTCCAACGTTCCGACAACTTCCCGGCCTATCGATGACGATTGCCGGGTAATGTGCGCGTCGAGGGACGCATCGCGCACAACAGCTTGGCGCTTCATTGCTCCCTTTGACCGCAGCTTCTTCGCCTTCTTCGCGGTCACTCCTGTTGTGTATCGGCTCCGGCAGCCCTTCTGCGGGGCAAAGTCGTAGCGTGCGGGGTAGAATCTGAGAGACTAGGCTGCCGTCTCCAGCGCCGTTTCTACCTCACTCGGTGACCTTCCATTAGCATCCGTGTCGGGCTGACACGCCGGAGCGATTAGTTCGTGAACACCAATGAATCGCCCTTCGGATGGTCCTGGCACGCCCCGTCGGGACCCAGCGCCTTCATGATGAGGTAGCTTCCGGAGGGCCTGCAGGAAGGCCGAAAGACAGAGACTCCATTTGGAGCTCCGGCTCCGCGGCGAGCCTGCGGCTCACACGCTCCGCCGTCGCCCGTTCTCCCCCCCCAACCCCCGCG
>VGYL01000777.1 GCA_016872975.1 Planctomycetota bacterium | reverse complement strand
CATGGCGGTGATGAGCTGGTAGCCGCACTCGCACCGCTGCGAATGGAACAGATCGCCCGTCATGCACTCGGAATGGACCCGCACGAGGACCGGCTCTGGATGCTCGACGGGCTGACCCTGCTCGTCCAGGTCGCCCACGCCGCCCTTGCACAGAGCCAGGTGCGGCTCCACGGACGTGACGCTCTCGTAGCCGATCAGCTTGAACTCGCCGTAATCCGTGGGCAGGCAGATGCTCTCGAACCGTTTGACCTGGCTTTCCCGCTGGAGACGGTATTCCACGAGCTTGGTAATCGAGGTGATTTTGAGTCCGTGCCGTCGGCAGAATTCCAGGAGCTCCGGAACGCGGGCCATCGAGCCGTCCTCGTTCATGATCTCGCAGATGACGCCGGCCGGCTTGAGACCCGCCAGGCGGGCCAGGTCGATGGCCCCTTCGGTCTGGCCGGCGCGGACGAGGACACCGCCGCTACGGCCGCGCAGCGGAAAGATGTGCCCCGGACGGGCCAGGTCTTTCGGCGCGGCACCGTCGGCGATCGCCACTTGGATCGTGTGGGCGCGGTCGGCGGCGCTGATGCCCGTGCTGATCCCGCGGGCGGCATCGACACTGACCGTGAAGGCCGTACTGAAAGGGGCGGTGTTTTCAATCGCCTGCGGGTACAGACCCAAGGCGTCGCACCTCTCGGCGGTCATGGGCAGGCAGATCAGGCCCCGGCCGAACCTGGCCATGAAGTTGATCAGCTCCGGCGTGACCTTCTCGGCGGCGCAGACCAGGTCCCCTTCGTTCTCCCGGTCTTCCGCATCCACCAGAACGATCATCCTGCCCTGCCGCAGGTCCTCCAGGACCTCCGGGATTCCACTGAATTGCTCCACCGCGTTCGTATCCTGCATGGTAGGAAATCAAACTCGAAATCCGAAACAAGCTCAAAACGAAAAAAACGGAAGGAAAACTCGAAGCTCTATTTCGCAACCGCCCGGCTGTCCATCGCAGAAGATGACCCCAAGGGCGGGGCTCCTACCCGGTTTGGGATTTTCTTCTGTTTTGATCATTGGAATTTGTTTCGAATTTCGAAATTCGGATTTCGAAATTCCGCCGCCCCGGCGGCTTCATGCCTCTACTTCAAGATTCCAACCTTTTGCCCTCGATCGGGTCCTTCCAAGCCAAACCCACAAATCAGGCACCCGGTGCACCGGGGCGGTCGCCCTGGGTCCGTTCGTATTCTTCAATATACCGACTTCCGTTGCGGATGTAAACGAGGGCGGCCACGACCGCGGCCGCCGCCGCGGACCACCAGAGCACCTGTACGAATCCGCGGTAGCCCGGGATCACGCGCACCAGGTCGGGGGCGATCAGGACCGCGATGACCATCGTCAATTGCAGCGCCGTGGCCAGCTTGCCCGCAAACACCGGTACGATGTGCACGCGGGATGTGATCAGGTACATGACCAGAAAGCCGAGAGTAAGGAGGACATCCTTGCCGATGATCAGGACCACCACGGTCATCGGGAGGGGAAAACCCGGGACGTGGCCCCGTTGCGAGACGAGCAGCAGCGAGGCCGAGGTAATCAGCAGTTTGTCGGCCAGGGGATCGAGAAAGGCGCCCAGCCTGGTGATCTGGCGACCATGGCGGGCCCAGTAGCCGTCGATGGCGTCGCTGATCGCCATCAGGAAGAACAGCCCGATCGCCGCCAGGCGCCAGTAGTTCTGCTGGGCGTCCGTGAACTGCGGATCGTGCAGGTTGAGCAGGCACACGACGAACGGCAGGATCAGCCCGATGCGCAGCAGCGTGATCCGCGTCGGCCAGCTCAACCGGAACCCCGCCCTATTTCGTCCGCGACGTTCGGCCGGGTCGCGCCGGGGACCTGTCCTGCCCCGAAGGCGCGAACATAGGGCGGGGCGGCGACGGAGCCAGCTCAGCACCCGGGGCAACTCCTTTCCATCCACGTTCTCGTCCATGTTCGACTCCGATAGCCTGTCCTTGCATCCGCGGGCAGGCGGTGCTATAGTAAGAGGGTCGCCCGGCGCAGACAATAGGGATTCTCATTGACGCGGACCGGGAGCGGGCACGACATCGGACCAGGCGGAGTGAAGACCCATGGGCGCCAGAAGCCATCTGGCACAGACCTATTACGATATGGCGACGCTGCTGGACGCGGGCATGCCGATCCTGCGCTCTTTCGATATCCTCACCGAGGGGCGCCGGGGGCATTTGCAGCAGACCTTCCGCCAGATCCGCGAATCCCTGTCCCAGGGGGCCGGTCTGGCCGAATCCCTGGCCCGCCATCGCAATACGTTCCCGGAGCTGGACCGCATGCTGATCGAGGCCGCGGAGACGGCCGGCTCGCTGGGGGAGTCCTTCAAAGTGCTGTCCCAATGGCACAAGTTCGTCCACCGCATCACCCGGCGGATGCAGATGGGCCTGATCTACCCATTCCTCATCCTTCACCTCGGGGCGTGCGTCTCCGGGATTCCCGACCTCGTTCTCGGCCAGGTGACCGTCTCGGGATATGTCGTGCAGGTCCTGCGCATCCTCCTGCTGCTCTACATCCCCCTGGCGGTCGTGATTGCCTTTGTGCTCCTGCGGGACCGGATTCCCCTGCTGCAGTTGCCTCTGGATTTTCTGGCCCTGCGGGTCCCGGTCCTGGGGCAGGCGATCTACCACATGTCGGTCTGCCGGTACGCCAAGGCTTTTGCCATGCTCCACAAGGCCGGCGTGCCCATCACCGAGACCGCGGAGCGGGCGACCCGGGCCACGGGCAACGTCATCGTCGCCGGCCAGTTCGCCGGAGGCCGCGACAGCGTCCGCCAGGGTGGGATGGCGTGGGAGGGGTACTCCAAACGCCTGCCCGCCGAGTACCGGCATCTCTGGCAAATTGGGGAAGAAACCGGCGACTTGGACAAAACCGCCACCAAGGTCGCCGAGATCGCGGGGGACCGGGCCGACCTGTTCTTCACCGCCTTCGCCAGCGGATTTCCGAAGGTGGTCTACTTCGTCATCATGGCCGTCCTGGCCATGAGGGTCCTGCAGATGTGGAGCCGGGTCTACAGCAGCGCCGGGGCGTTCTGAAAGGGTATGTGAGAAGCCTTGGCCTGGGGCTGGTCCAGGGCGCCGGGTGGCAGCGGCAAGGCCGTAGGCTTTGCGCAGGCCTTGCCGATGGCGGATGGACCAAACCATCGGCAAGCTCCGAAGACTCCGCTTGCCGCTGCCACCCACTACTGAGCTGGGTTCTCACACACCCTCCGACGGCGTGGCGTGCTACAGCTCTTCCGCGTACTCCCGGATGGAGACCTTGGCGCCGTCCGGGACCTTCCAGAAATCGTCCAGCTTGCCGTCGATCCGCCCGACGATGTTGACGGCGGAGGCGGCCCGAATCTCGTCGCCCTCGGAGGCCGGCGTGCGCCCGAAGAAGATGCAGAACGCGCTGCCGGGCGGCCAGAACGCGATCTCCCCCGCCTGGACGACCTCGCGGGCGCCGCTCTCGACCCCGGCCTCCACCGGAATGGGAAAGTAAATCTCGCCGCCCCAGCGGCTGGCCCGCGCCTGGAGGGGGAGTGCTTCCATGATGGCCAGGGCCGTCGCCGTGTCGTTCAGGTCGGCCCGCCAGCGAGCCTGCCCCATCGTGATCGTGATCCGCCGTATCATAGATTTGTCGTTGACGATTGCTGATGGACTACTTATTATCATTGCTCGTTATCGTGTACGGTTTGGTCTGGTGCGCAGGTATCGTATCCCTTGTGAGCCTCACCTGCAAATCTTACATAAGAAAGCGCAAATAGTAAATCCCGAATATGGCCGTTCTC
>VGYL01000776.1 GCA_016872975.1 Planctomycetota bacterium | reverse complement strand
TTTGCCGGGATGGTCGGGGCGGTGATGGTCGTGCACCTGGCCTTTGCGACCGTGCTGGCGGCGGCTCCGCGGCGGGAAGGAACGTTGGGCAAGCTGCGGCTCGGTCCGATCCAAGAGGCCCTGCAGCCGCTGTGCCGCTCGTAGCCTTCCGGGCGTCTCGATAACCTCGGCTCGGATCGGGGCCGGAGCCAGCAAAGACCTGCCCCCGGCGGGCAAGCTCTGCGCCGAGAAGCCCCATCTTCCCTCTTTCTGCCTCGCCCCCGCTCCCTCCACGCTTTCATAGGGTCCTTTTCCGGCTCGGTTCCGGACTTCATGCCCGGTCTACCCCGCGAACGCCATCTGACAACGCAAACGACTCATCACGGATCCCGGGCAAACGTAGAGTCCGTGGGGCGGAGCCTGCTGCATGTCATCGCGAGCCATGAATTGGGTGTGCTGGCCCCGGAGATACGCTATAATCCCTCACCAAGTGGTCGTACGATCGTCCCAATCTCTGAAGGAGGCATCGGCCCATGAGAAAAATACTGATCGCGGTGGCCCCGGTTTGTCATGAGACGGTGGAGGTCCCGGCCGGAGTCAAGTATACGCCCGCGGAAGTGGCGGACGAAGTGCTGGCCTGTGCCCGCCAGGGGGCGGCCATGGTCCATTTGCACGTGCGGGACGACCGGGGCAGGCAGACCTCGGATCTGCGCTGGTTCGCCGAGACGCTGGACCGCATCCGGGCCGGGTCGGACATCATCCTCCAGGGCTCCACCGGCGGCGTGGCGGGACTGTCGCTCGAAGAGCGCTGTGTCTCCCTCAACGATCCCCGGGTGGAGGTCGCGTCCCTGAACATGGGGTCGGCCAACATGCGGGAAGGGGTCTACATCAACACCCTGCCGGACATCCGCTTCTGGGCGGCCCGGATGATCGAGAAGAAGGTCACGCCGGAACTGGAGATCTTCGATTTGAGCATGATCGACAGCGTGGTCAAGATCCACGGCGAGGGCTTGGTGCAACCGCCCTTCGCCTTCAACTTCTGCCTGGGATTCGAAAACGCCCTCCGGGCCACGCCCGAGCACCTCTTCCGCCTCCGGCAGGCGCTGCCGCCCGACAGTCACTGGGGCCTCGTCCATGACGGCATGAAGGATTTCTCCCTGCTCATCGCGGCCGCCTGCCTCGGCGCCAGTACCGTGCGCGTGGGGTTCGAGGACGGCTTCTTCTACCAGGAAGGAAAGATCGCCAGGAGCCCCGCGGAGCTGGTGGAAAAGCTGGTGGACCTCCTGGCCCGCATCGGCTTCGAGCCCATGACACCCAGCGAAGCGCGGAGCCTGATGCATCTCGCTCCGCCGGCGTAGGCGACGCCCCCGAATTCGGTCCTTTGATCCCCCCGCCCGGCGGGAAAGTGGGCAAAAGCCGCAAGATGGGGGGCCACCGGTCAAAGATGCTCACACCCCGCCATAGATGCTCACCTTTTCCCAAAGATGCGCACGTCTATCCAAAGATGCGCACCGGATTGTGTTGAGCATCTTTGATGTTGCCGCCGCTCGGGAGGGCGTCGTTCCATCGTGGAAATACGGTGCGGCCCCGGCATTCCCCTGTATTCCCACGGAGATAGGGGAGCTTTCCCGCAGCGCGCATGGCGGACGACGTGACTGCCGAAGATGGACCTGACCCCGGTGATTCCAAGACCGCGTTTTTACGCGAAAGATTCAGTCCGCCAAATCATAATACATGCCGCTCTGATCCCGGCATCCGGGCTGGCGCCCCTGAAAACGCGGTTTTGGCCTGTAGACTGCGGGTATTTGGCGGTCTGATTGGCGGTCTGATCTGGCGCCCCCAAAAACGCGGGTGGACCGCCCGAGGCCCAGCCGGTAGCTCGCTGCGGCCGCAACCAAAAGGCTACTCGCGCAGAGACGCCAAGACGCAGGGATCGGAACCCGTAGGGTGGGGCTGGCCCCACCGAATTCCTGAGAACCGGGAACCCTCTGACAGCCGCAGATTACGACGATTGGCGCAGATCAGACAAGTGCGAGTGCTGCGCGGCAATCTGACTGGGAACTGGGAACTGCCAACTGGGAACTGATCTCCAGCCCCAGAGGACACCGAGGCCACAAAGGGAGAAGAGGCGGGAAAGCACAAGAATCAGAAGGTAGAGCTCTCCTCATATTCTTTGCTACCATCTTCTTTCTACCCCGCTTGGTTCCGGCCGCCGGCCGGGCTGGGGCTATCCGATGGAGCGGCTTGTTTGGCTTGCCGTTCAAACCTCTGAGGCAAGACGAGGTAGAGGATGGAGCATAAATCCATAGTGGTCAACAAGGGCCATTCAATCACCACGGTCAATCCTCCGCCGCTCGGCGCCCAAATCCGTAAGAACAGGAGCAATAGGCCGCCGACGCCGAAAAGTTTTCGGGCCCCTGCCTCCATTCTCCACGAGAGGACACCAACCAACGCGAAGCAGACCATCCACCAGAAGTCGTTAATCCAGTGGTCGAGTGAGTACGGCCCGTGGGCCAAGTGACCATCCATGCAGACGTGGTGCAAGAGACACCACCAGTACGATGGCGTCCCTGCCAACGTAAGGATGCCCACTGCTCGCATACTTTGTAGAGAGTATCGAATCCGGCCAAGCCGCCAAACGCGCTGGAAATCACCAGCCCCCCAAAATACTGGTTGTAATGATCCAGGTTGATCTCAGCCCCACGCGACATCTAATAAGAGAAGAGGCGGTTCAGGGGAAAGGCGAATCATCGTCTCGCCCTCGGAAGCTGCTGTCGCATCGGACCCGTCGGTTCCGTGCGGGCGGAAGAGCCCAGGGAGGCCCTGCGTGGGCGGAAATCCTTCGCAGAACCGCCCACCGGGGGAAGAGGACAGGAGGACTGGAATAGTGGAACAATGGAATATTGGAACAATGGGTTGGGGAACCGGCCGCCTTCCCCAGCATTCCATCATTCCATCGTAACCCCAGCCGCAGGCTATCCGCTTGTGCCCGGAGCATTCCGGGCACGCAGGGCCGGGAAAAGGAAAAAGGGAAAAGGGAAAACGCAGGGCCCTTTCCTCTTGCCTTTTCCCTTTTGCCTTTCTTTTCGGGTCCGATCCCGGATGGACGTGAGGACGGCCCGGGACGATTCGCCTTTCCCCTGAACCGCCTCTTCTCTTGGTTTTGGGGGCAAGCTGGGGAATCCCGGGGCGGGCCGGCGGGACCGGGAACGGCCGCAGTTACAGGCCGTGCAGGCGTACGGGTCGCGGCCGGAACGCTTGGCCGAGTACGCCCACCGCCTGGAGATCGGCCCGCGGGAACTGGAGGAATTGTCGCGTCCGCTCCGGCCTCCGGAACGCTCGATGCGCGATGTTTTGATCTACTTGCCGTGGCGCAAGGGCCGCTTTCGCCTGGGGCGGATCGGGCCGCATTTCGGGGTCGGCTATGCCGCGGTCTCCCAAGCCTGTCGCAGAACCGAACGCCACCTGGAGACGGACCCGAAGCTGCAGTTGGTACCCACCGTTGAAACAGCCATTTTCTGGGCCCTGTTCATTCTTCTCTTGGCGAGACCCTATCCATGGCTATACGTCTGGGGACGGAATATAGGTCTAATAAATAGGGCGGATATATGGCCGGAACGATGCGGCATTCGGGCTTGTTATTGGGATGACTATTCCCGACACAGAGAGGAATACGGGCGATTATGCCGCCATATGTTATTAGACTTCACCGCGTTGACGTGCTATCCTCCAAGCGTCGGTAGGGATGGAAATGGCCACGATCTGTAGGAGACACGCTGATGCAGTGGGACGACCAGAAGCAAACACTCGTGGGGCCGGG
>VGYL01000775.1 GCA_016872975.1 Planctomycetota bacterium | reverse complement strand
TTGAACTTCGGCCTCGGTCACCTCGACGTGTTCGCCTGGGTCGGCGGGTTCTCCTCGGCCCCCAACACCAGGCCTCCCGCCGAGCTCGTGCCCGACCCGGCCGCCGCCCGGGAGAAGCTGAGACTCCTGTGGCTTGCTTGCGGCAACCAGGACGGCCTGATCCGCATCAGCCAGGGTGTCCAGCGGTATCTCAAAGAGAACAACGTGCCCCACGTCTGGCACGTCGATTCCCATGGCCACGACGGAGCCACGTGGGCCAAGAACCTGTGTCTGTTCGCGCAACACATCTTCAAAACGCCCGCGGCGGCCGCAGCGCCTGCGAGCAAGTTCGTGCTGCGGGTCGATTGCGGAGCCTTTGCGCCGTACAAGGACAAGTTCGGCAATATCTGGGCCGCGGACCAGGAGCAGGGCGCCGGCAGGACGTGGGGCGCGGACAACGGCATGACCATCGACCGTCCGAACGTGGGGATCACGGGCACAGAGATCGCGCGGATCTACGAGACGGAGCGCTACAGCATGGGCTCGTATAAGTTCACGGTGCCCAACGGCAAGTACACGGTGCGTCTGCACTTTGCCGAGACCTTCGAGGGCATCACGGGACCCGAGATGAGAGTCTTCTCCGTCAGCGTCCCCGGTCCGGCGGGGCTGAAGGACCTCGACTTGTTCAAGACCGTCGGGTTCCTCAAGCCCCTGGTCAAGGAGTACCAAGGCGTGTCTGTGGAGAACGGCCAATTAGGGATCGGTTTTACGCCCAACATCGAGAATCCGCAGATCTGCGGCATCGAGATCCTGGCCGAGTGATGAGTCGTTGCGTGATTGCCGATCTGAGCGAGCGGCGAAGCAAAGGTCTTGCGCAAATCGCGAACTTCAGGTCGGGCAAGCGGACAGCCTTCCGGACTCTCTCCCACTTCTTGGGGCTGAGTCTGTCGCTGAAGAGCATCTCCTGGCCGTCTGGGACCGTAGCCACGTGATTGGATCGTGCCGTCCTCTGGCCGTGTTCTCGGTCTCCTGCTCCGGCGGCGGTTGATGGAAGTGCGATCGGCTCATTTGGAGCGGCTCCAGCAGCGTCTTGCTCATCACCGTGTCGAACGGCTCGCCCGTGACATCCTCCACTACCTTCTGGACGACACAGTAGCCGCCGCCGGAGTACCGGAACTCGGTGTCCGGAGGATACTTCACCTTGACCGATCCGAGGTAGTTGCCGGTAAGCCAATCCGCCAGAGCATTCCGCCTGCCCAAGACTTCCAGCAGAGTTGGAGGGGCCTTGGAGCCGCTGTATCCCAGAAATCCATGCGGGACCATGCCGGCCCGGTGGCACAGCAGCATTCGAAGCGTCACGGGCTTGCTGATCGAGGCGACTTGGAACTGCGTATCGGTGTCCACGGGCAACCGCTTGCCGACGTCCCGCCAGCCGAAGCCTTGTGCCCATACGATTGCGCCCCCATCGATCACGGCCACGGCGACACCCGGAATGTGCTCTTTGCGCATCGTGTCGCGTATGACTGCGCTGATTCGCTGTGTCCGCTCGTCTTGGGTGCCCACGGCGGCGGAGGCGGGGATAGATTGCTTCAATGCCCGGCTGACTTGGCAGCCGGCGCCCAACGCTACAAGAATGGCCAGGACGGTCGCGAGACGGAGCCTCATGCTTTCACCAGTGCTTTCGATTTGTCGAGGATGTCGCCGACCCACTGCCGGGCGCGTTCGAGTTCGCCTTCGAGCAGCAGATCGATCTCGCCGCTTCGCTGCGGGTTCTTGGTCTGGACGAAGAAGGTCTGCGGCGCCACCACCGGCCGGCCGCCCAATCGGCGCAGTTGCCGCAGCAGCTTGGGCGAGGCGCGGAGGTGCCGCAAGGGCCAGGGCCGGACCGTGGTGTCGAAGGCGGCCACGGACTTGCCGGCCAGAATCCCCGGCGGCAATGCGGCCAGCGCGGTGCGCACCGCCTGCGGCATGCTGAAAGCGTGCGTCGGGGTACCCACGACCACCAGATCCCCGCCCTCGAAGTCGGCGGCGGCAAGCTGCTCCAGGTTGATCGTGCGGACCTCGCCTGCTTCCTTCATCGCCTCCGCGATCGCCTCGGCGACCTTGCGCGTATTCCCGAACTTGGAGTAATAGACGAGCAACGCTTTCACAATCTGCCCTCCGATTCAAGTCATACCTGGCAGCCCGCGCGACCGGCGTGCTTCGCTCGGGACCGAACGCGCGAGCCCGACGGGGGCCGCCGGAACGGCATCGTGACCTGCCTTCATGAGAAAGTGTGTCGTCGCGCCATAAACGTCCTGGTCAGGCAGGAACCTCATGCCGGAGACGCCGCGATATGGATGTCCTCACCTGACACCAGAGCGATGGTGTAACTCACGCAGGCACGAATGTCTTCGACCGTCAAGTCGGGATAGTAATTCTCGATGATCTCAGGGAATGTGAGACCTTCATTGATCAACTCCAGAACACTCTGGACCGTGATTCGTGTGCCGGCAATGCAGGGCTTGCCGAAGTGAATTCCCGCGTCTACCGTTATCCGGTCTATCATTGCAGCACCTCTCGCAAAGACTCTTCACCAAGAGGCTATCCTATCCCGGTGGTGCAGGGTACGCAAGAGCCCATAACTCCTCATAGAAGGACGACGTATCGTTCACCCTTTGAGGGTTTCGATGGCGGCCTGGACGCTGGCCTTCTCGTGGACCATCTTGCTGAGGGCTTGGACCATCTTGTCGGGCTTTTCGTGCTGGAAGGCGTTGCGGCCGATGGAGACGCCCGCGGCGCCGGCGGCCAGGGCGCCCTCGACCATCTTGAAGATGTCCTCATCGCTGCCCATCTTGGGCCCGCCGGCGATGACGACCGGGATGGGGCAGCCCTCGACGACCTTGGCGAAGGTGTCCACGCTGCCGGTGTAGGGCACCTTGACGATGTCGGCCCCGAGCTCGGCCCCGACCCGGGCGGCGTGCTTGACGTTGTTGGCGTTGAACTCGTCGTTGATCTTGGGTCCCCGCGTGTAGACCATCGCCACCAGGGGGATCTGCCATTCCGCGCACCGCCCGCTGACTTGGCCGAACTGGCGCAGCATCTCGTTGTCGGTCTCGGCCCCGAGATTGATGTGGATGGAGACCGCGTCGGCCCCGAGCTTGATGGCCTCTTCCACGGTGCAGACGAGCTCTTTGGTGTTGGGATCGGGGCTGAGGGTCGTCCCGGCGGACAGGTGGATGATCAGGCCCACGTCCCGGCCCGCCCCCCGGTGCCCGGCCCGGACCACGCCCTTGTGCATCAGGATGGCGTTGGCCCCGCCGGAAACCATCTTGCCGATTGCGGTCCGCATGTCCGCCAGACCCTCGATGGGACCGACCGTCACGCCGTGATCCATCGGGATGATCACCGTCTTGCCCGAGTTGCGGTCGATAATCCGTTCCAGTCGTATTGCCTTGCCGATCATGGCCAAACCTCCCAACACAGCGATTTTCCAGCGACAGCAGACCTTCGGTCCACCCTGCATCGTCATCCGAGGCCGTATGATGTACCTTTGTTGTGACGCAAGCAAGAAAAAAAACGCTCCAGCGGGCCAACGGGTCGGCGGGGCGCCCAAAGACGGTCGGAGGGAGCGCAGCTCGCTTACGGTTGCACACCGCACGGTTCCCCCTCTTGCGGCGCTCTTGACGGGCTTGCCGGTCTCAGGCTATCATCAGCGTCATGACGGGAAAGCAATTCTACGACTGGCAGACGAGGGGCGGCACCGACGACGTCATGCGGCTCGTGGACTGCCTGGAGCGAGCCGACGTTGCCTGGTGTGTCATCGGCGGGGTGGCGGTCAACCG
>VGYL01000774.1 GCA_016872975.1 Planctomycetota bacterium | reverse complement strand
CCGTCGGGCACTACCTGCCTTCCCTATACTGGCTAAGGGCAGACGTTGTTGCGGATCGCTCAGAGGGATCTGGTACGCTGCAAGCCACCCCAACTGGGGATATGCCCACTAGTCTATAGTTCAGCACTTTCTCATCATCGTTTTGGCCGCTGTGAGGGCCTTGCGGAGTGGTCTGGCTGTTTTGGAATGTGGCCGTGACACCGCGACATGCCTGAAATGTGGTCCGCCTTGGCAGGCCAGTCGTAACTGCAACTGCGTCTCGTGCACCGACGTTGCCTCATACCGTCGCCACGGCGTGAGCTTCGCGGGCCGCGTCCAGCGTCGCACACGCCGCGTTGCCGGGCGCAAGGTCAGCAGTTGCGTCAGCGCACAGGCCACGCCCGACAGGTGCACGTGGCGCAGCATGGCCTCGGGCCGCCGTACCTGGTAGTCGCCCACGCCGAAGTGCTGCTTGAGTTCGCGGAACGTCATCTCGATGGCAAAGCGGTCCGCATACAGCACGGCGATCTCGCGTGGCGTCAGGCTCAGGTCGGTGCTCATCACCACCGCATCGCTTTTGCCGGCGGTACGCATGATCACAAAGCGCATCGGCAAGCCCGACTGCCGATGGCGCCCCGTCAACGAAGCAAGTTGCACCGGCGTGCGGTTGTGATACAGCGCGATCGTCTGCGTGAAGTGGCGCTCGTCCGCGGCGTACTCAGCCAGCGAGAGCGTGTCGCCCCACACGCGGGGCCGGCCGCGCCGGGGTCGCGGCACGTACAGATCGTGGACCCGCGCATCGATGCGCCCGCGCACGATGGCGACGAAGTCATGGTGCGCGCACCACTGCAGCAAGGCCTTGTCAGCGAAGCCCGCGTCGGCGATCACGGTGCGCACCAGATCGGGCGCCGTGGGCCACGGCAGGCTCGACAGCAGGGCCAACGCCACCTGACAGGGCGTGCGATACTCGTCCGCCGGGCAACGCTTCTTCTGCCGGTACAGCCTGAAGGCCAGGGTGTAAATGGCGGCGTAAAGGGGAGGCATTAGCGGAGGCGGCGTAAAGGGGAGGCACCCGTTAGACTGAACCGGTCGTCCGGGCCCGTGGGGCAGAGGCGCAATCGGGCCTGGCGCCGGAGGTTAAGGGGTGCATCGGTCGATGGAATGGTGGACGCAGTTGCGGGTACGGCAGGCGCAGGAGAGTGTGAGCAAGCGGGCGCTGTGCCGAGACGAGGGGATTTCGTACAAGACGCTGCAGAAGGTACTGACGCACGCGGAGCCGCCGGGGTACCGGCGGGCGGCGCCGTACCCGGAGCCGAAGTTGGGGCCGTATGTGGCGCGGATCGAGGAGATCCTGGCCTCGGACAAAGCCCTGCCCAAGAAGCAGCGGCACACGGCGCAGCGGATCTTCGAGCGCTTGCGGGATGAAGCGGGGTACACCGGGGGCTATACGCAGGTGCGCGAGAAGGTGGCGCAGCTGAAGCGGCTGTCGGGGGAGGTGTTTATCCCGCTGCGGCACGACCCCGGCACGGCCCAGATGGATGTGGGGCAGGCGCTGGTGCGCCAGGGCGGGCAGCTGCGCAAGGTCTTCTTCTTCGTGATGGCCCTGCCGCACTCGGACGCGCTGTTCGTGCAGGCTTTTTGGCACCCGCGCACGGAGATGTTCTGGGAGTTTCACAACCGAGCCTTTGAGTACTTTGGCGGAGTGCCGCGGCGGATCAGCTACGACAACGACAAGGTCTTGGTGTCCAGGGTCATTGGCAAGCGGGCGCGGCGCCCCACGGATGGCTTCCTGCAGTTGCAGAGCCACTACTGCTTCGCCGAGCATTTCTGCGGGGTGAACCGGCCCAACGAGAAGGGGGTAGTGGAGGGGACGGTCAAGTTCGCGCGGCTCAAGTACTTCGTGCCGGTGCCGCAGGTAGGGGATCTGGAGGAGTTCAACGGGCGCCTGATCGAGCGGTGCCGGGAGGATC
Source organism: Planctomycetota bacterium (assembly GCA_016872975.1). Classification (GTDB taxonomy): domain Bacteria; phylum Planctomycetota; class Phycisphaerae; order Sedimentisphaerales; family Anaerobacaceae; genus PLanc-01. The sequence continues at coordinate 1,860 of VGYL01000774.1, read as the reverse complement.
TGAGCCGCACGCTGCGCGGGCAGAAGGCTCCCAAGGCGGCGCTGCTGTCCGAGGACCAGGCGGCCTTCCTGCCCCTGCCGCAAGTCCCCCTCGACGCCTGCCGCAAAATACCGGCCCGCGCCAGTTCCCTCTCGCTGGTGCGGTTCGATACCAACGACTATTCGGTGCCGACGGCCTACGCGCACCACGATCTGTTGGTGAAGGGATACGTGGACCGGGTGGAGGTCTGCTGCGCCGACCAGATGATCGCGTGGCATGAGCGCTGTTGGGGGCGCGAGCAGGTGGTGCTCGAGCCGGTGCACTATCTGGCGCTCCTGGAGCGCAAGCCGGGGGCGCTGGACTACGGCCGGCCCTTCGCGGACTGGGAGCTGCCGGAGTGCTTCGCGGTGCTGCGGGCGCGGCTGGAGCAGCAGTGGGGCGGGGAGGGCACGCGGGAGTTCATCCGCGTGCTGCAGTTGCTGGCCCACCATTCGCCGGCCGATCTGGCGCGGGCCATTGAGCGGGGCCTGCGCCACGGCGCCCTGATCCGCGATGCCATCGCCCAGTTCCTGATCCCGCAGGAGGACTGGCGCGGGAGAACTTTCTGCCTGGACGGCCGCGAGCATCTGCGGCAGGTGCAGGTGGCACAGACCGAGGTGGCGGCCTACGCCGCTCTGATGGCGGGAGGCGGGGCGCCATGAGCGAAGCCAAAGCCACCGTGCTGCTGCAGCACTACCTCAAGCAGCTGAAGCTGCCCAGCTTCCTGCGCGAGTACGAGAAGCTGGCGGCGGTGTGCCAGCAGGAGCGGGATGATTACCAGACGTACCTGCTGCGCCTGGCCGAAGTGGAACTGGCCGATCGCGAGCGGCGGGCGGCCGAGCGGCGCGTCAAGGCCGCGCGCTTCCCGGTGCTCAAGACGCTGGATACCTTCGACTTCAAAGCCCAGCCGGCGCTGAACCAGGAACTGGTGCGGCAACTGCTGCGGGGGGAGTACATGGATCAGCGGGAGAATGTGCTGCTGATCGGCAACAGCGGCACCGGCAAGACGCATCTGGCCACCGCGCTGGCCTTCGCCGCTTGCCAGCAGGGCCGCAGCGTGCGCTTCTTCTCCGCCACCAGCCTCGTCACGCAGCTCTTGGAGAAGCGGCAGGACCGGGAGCTGGAGCGCTTTCAGAAGCAACTGGAGCGGCTGGAGTTGCTCGTGCTGGATGAGCTGGGCTACGTGCCGTTTTCCAAGGCCGGCGCCGAGTTGTTGTTCGACGTGATCGGCCGGGCCTACGAGCGCACCAGCCTGATCGTGACCACCAACCTGCCCTTCGAGGAGTGGACCGAGATCATGGGCAGCGAGCGCTTGACGGGCGCGCTGCTGGACCGGCTCACCCACCGCGTGCATATCTTAGAGGCCAACGGGCCCAGCTACCGGCTGGCGGAGGCGAAACGGCGGCTGAAGGCGCCGGCGGGGAAAGCCAAGGCAGGTGGCTGATTCGGCCGGCCCCATGGATAAGCCATGCACCGCCGGTGGACAGCCCGCGCTCGTTGCTTGGGGGCCTCCCTGCGGGCTGTCCACCGGCTGCACACGCCTCGCCCACCCCCCGCGGCCACCCCGTATCCACAGGCCCTGGGGGTGGTGCCCGACGAGGACAACGACGAACGACACGACAGCAGGAGAACGCGGCAAGCTTGACACCCGCCTTGGGGCGGGTTATATAACGGAGCACTGCCTCCCATTTCCGCCGCCACCCGCCTCCCAATTGCTCCGCCATTTACACTTCGCAGGACCACGATCTCGTGCACATGATGAGCGGCCGGCGCGTTACACGCCACCACCCACTCCTTGCCGGGGATGGGGTCCAGGTTCGCTTGCATCTGGGCCACGAGGCG
>VGYL01000773.1 GCA_016872975.1 Planctomycetota bacterium | reverse complement strand
CGTGGAGGTCACGCACCGCCTCGGGACCGACGGCAAATTCGAGTGGGTGGCCCTCTTCAACCATTCCGGCCACCAGGGCAAAGCCCTGCACCGCCCCCTCCCCATCCGGGACATCGCCCTCAACCTCAAACCGCAGAAAGAGGTCAAGGCGGTCCGGCTGCTCCAGGCCAACACGACGCTCAACGTCGCCCAGGATAAGGACAGGCTCTCGCTCACCGTGCCGACGTTGGATCATTACGAGATCGTCCTGTTCGAGTACGCCGAATAGGCGGCGCGACTGCGGGATACCTTCACGAACTACTATTACATGAGACAGGTGACCGACAGGGGTGGGAGTCTGACCTGCGGCTCAGAGAAGGAATCACTCCCACGCGCAATGCGCTTGACTTGTTGCGATATCTGGGCTTTCCTGAAACAGTCGTGACGCAGGTCATCAAGCAGGTTCCGTGAGAAGGCCATCATTCCGCGAGATAGTGATGAAGATAGAGCGAGGTTCCAGGATGACATACAGGGCCAGATACGCGGCGAGGCGGGGGATCATGGTTGCGCTGGCGCTGGGCTCCACGCGGCGGGCGGATTGGCCGATGGCGGGGCATGATCCGCGGCGGACCAGTTGGGCGGCTGAGGAACAGATGCCGCCGGCGACGCGGATCGTCTGGATGCGCAAGGTCGAGCCGTGGATTCCGACCAAGGCGCACGTGATTACCGTCCGGGGCGAGGGCGAGCGGCCGGATATGATCTTTGTGCCCACCGCACCGGGGGTGTACGCTTTGCGCGCCGAGACCGGCGCGGAGGTGTGGGCGTACGCCACGCCGATGCCGGTGGGACATTCGCCGACCTATGCCGACGGGCGGCTGTACATTGCCTGCACCGATGGCACGATTCACTGTGTGGATGCCGCCAGTGGGCAGCGGATCTGGCGGACCGGCCGGGCCGGCGGGCCGTTCGATGTCAGTCCGTTGGTGGTGGAGGGCAGGGAACGCGGGCAAGATGTCCGCGACACAAAAGGACGCGGACAGGATGTCCGCGACACGAAGGAACGAGGGCAGGATGCCCGCGACACGAAAGAGCAGGGCCGAAACGATCGCGTCGCAATCCCGTCGCTGTCTCCGCTGGCGCGTCCGTCTGCGGCTGGCACGGCGGCGTTCCAAGAGCGGGACGCTCTCGGGACGCAAGGGCGGGACGCCCTCGCCACGAAAGGCCAGGGTGCAGATGGCGCGCCCAAGCGTGACGACCTGCCCACGGCCAAGCCGCTTCAGGAGCGTTTGGCGGACGAGATTCGCAAGATGATCGACGCGGGTCATCTGCGGCCTGTCTATGCCGGCTGCACCGAGCACTATTACGCCAATACGCGGGCGAAGCTCGCGGAGAACAGGCACATCTACTGGCACAACCCGGCCGAGACGATCTACACGCTGCTGCGGGCGCTGCCGCACGTGCCGCCGGAGCTGCGCGAGCCGCTGCGCCGGTACATCCAGGCGGAGTGGAAGTATGCGCTTCCGACCACGTACACGCACATGGGCTGGGGCGGCGCGCCGCGGGAGTAGGCCGACATCCCGCCGGAACTCGAGCCCTGGTACAAAGGCAACGCCCAGGCGAAGCCGGGCAACTACGCCCGCGGTTTCCAGGGCTGGAGCTTCAACCCGTTCAACTTCTACGCCTGCTGGAAGTACGCGAAGGAGTTCGGGTCGCCGAAGGAGATCCTGGCCGCCATTCGCCCGCTGGCCAGACCAGTGCCGGCAGGGTCGTTCCTCGCCGACAAGCCGCACCTGCTCAACTGTTACATCGCGGGCTATTACGGCTTGCTGGGCCTCGGCGAGCTGGCCGGGGAGCCGCGGGATGCGACCGTCGCGCAGTGGCTGGAAGCGGCCCTGGCCCGGCGTGTGGTCCAGTGCGGCGACGATCCGCGCTCACTCACCTCCATCGAGGCCGGCGGGTACCTGTTCCTGGTGCCCGAATTGGGCGAGCACCTCCACCGGCACGCCCGCGACAAGGTCGCCGCCCCGGTGAAGCTGCAGAGCGAGGTCCTCACGCCGCTGTGGTTCCTGGCCCGCGTGGATGAGAGCACCAAGCTGCTCGTGTTTACGAAGTTCAACGAGGGCGCCACGTCGCACTTCTACGACGTCTCCGGCACGTTCAACGCCATGGCCCTGGCGCTGAAGCGGCCCCAGGCGGAGCTGATCCGGTATCTCGACAGCCCCCTCGTCCAGCGCGGCGACCTGTTCCACCTCCAGAACCTGGTCTCGACCCTCGAGGCCGGCCGGTAGTGCCGGGCCGTGCCGCAGGCCATCGCCAAGCTCCGAAGACTCCGCCGGACGCTGCCACTCGCCGGCGTTGAAACCCAAAGCACAGAATCCCAAGTCCGAAAACGGCTTGGTTCAGAATTGGGTAGCCATGTTGGTGGGTGGCAGCGTCAAGGCCGGTAGGCCTGTTCGTAGTGTGCTCGTCAGAGCATATTCAAGATAGCGTCTGACGACGCCACTACAAACGAGCTTGACGCTGTCACCCATCGCTCGTTATCTGGAAAGCCCGGTTCTTGAACCAAGCCTCCGAAACGGATTCAAAGCCCAAGGCACCAATGACCAAGACGCCGGTGCCGGGGTCGGCTCGTCTCGATCGCTATTTATCGCGCCACATGTCAACGGTCATATCTTCGGCGGCGACGTATTCGGAGTGCCAGTCGAGGCACAGGACGTTGCAGCCCTGGCGGTGCCGGGCCCGCGCGATGCGCCGCCCGTCGTTGATGTGCTCGCTGTCCGACAGCGGCAGATGGGTGCGAATGAAGATGTCACAGCGGATGATCTCCCGGCTGGTGGCGCTCTCGATGATGGGCCGCCAGGGGCCGGCCTCGTTGTCGGCCAGATAGATCGTCTGGGCCGGGCGGCGGAACACGGAGAGCTTCGTGGGCTTGCCCACGCCGGCGCCGGTCGTGTCGGTCCGGCTGGAGAACGTCCAGTCGTTGATCACGTAACAGACCGTTTGCAGACGATTTGGAACGTCATACAGGCCGTTGCCGGTCGTGGGGAAACTCTGGCAGCGGTAGACCTTCACGCTACGGTAGTCGCTTTCGTGGTGCCGGTGCCCGAGGTACGGCAGGTACTGCATGAACCAGATGGGCGTGCTCCCGGTCGAGCCGCGTGGGATGAAGTAATCATAATCCTGGGCGTAAAGCGCGCCCGCCACGCCGATCTGCTTGAGCCCGCTCAGGCACGTGGTCGCCTGCGCCTGTTTCTTGGCCTTGCTCAGTCCCGGCATCAGGATCGCCATCAGCAGGGCAATGATCGCGATCACCACCAGCAACTCGATCAGCGTGAACCCGCGGTGCACCCGGTCCATAAGCAATCCTTTCTCACAAGACAGCTCTCGATAGGATTGATTATACCCCCGGCGGGCCATAAAGCAAGCCCCTTCATCAGGGCAATCGCAGGTGAGCGTTGGGCACACTGGTGGCGCGGACATCCTGCCCGCGGGGCTTTGTGGCATCGGCATCCTGCCGATGATCCATGGGCTGGAGGCCTCCTGGTTCTACATATCTCGGCATGGTAGAACCGACGGGGTGGCATCGCCAAGGCCTCAGAGGGTGTGTGAGAAGCCAGCCTTCTCCGGGTGGCATCGTCAAGCGGAGTCTTCGGAGCTTGGCGATGGCGGATTTCGGCCTGGTTCAAGAATGGGGTCGTACCTCGTGATGTTGGCAGAGAATAGTCGAAGAATTGGGCTTCCAGGGGCCTTTTTGCCGATCTGTTATGTGTCTGATAACCGATTTGGGCAAGGAGGCCGAAAATGGGCAACGCACGATCACTGTCACAGGAA
>VGYL01000772.1 GCA_016872975.1 Planctomycetota bacterium | reverse complement strand
GTCATCCAGGGAGACTTCGCATCCGTCCCGATTCTCGCAGTACTCGTCATCCCATCACCAGACCAAGGCCCCGAGACCTCATCGTGGGGTGTACATGTCCCGCCCAAAGCCAGACGCCGTTGCCGAACGGGGCCGTTGATGCTCGTCCTTTCCCCTCACGTTTCCTCCGCCTCCGCGTAATACCGGCACGCCCCGTCTCCATCAGCCCGACTCGGCTCGTAGTACTGGCAATCCTTGCATGGCTGATCGGAGACCGTCACGATCTCCTTCCGCACCGGGCACCATTGTATTTCCGCGCTGTCCGCCGCGTTGCCGCTGCGCCGGACCCCCGCACCGCCGCGTAGGCCGGGACGGTGCGCCTGCGGAGGAAGCAGGCCTTCGTGGACTGGCACGACACGGATCGTACCTGGTTCTTCGGGTCCGGCCTCCAGCGGTGTCGACGACCAGGGCGGACATTTGTATCCCCACCCCTCGTCAATGACGGGCTCGCTCGGCTCAGTCGGTTCGGGCCGCGGCACGACGGAGCCTTCTATCGCTTTCTCTAGGAGGTTCAGAATCCGCCCGATCCGGTCCGGGTATTCGAGGTCCTCCGTCACCATCTCGTGCGGTGGCGGGACGAGTCGATCTCCCAGTGGGTCCAGGCCGCGGACAGGATCGAACAGACCATCCGCCCCGCCCGGCTCCACATCAGGATTCTCTTGTCCGGTACTCGTCACTGCGATCTCGCTCATTCTTGTCGCGGAGGAACGCGGTCAGCCGCGTGAAACTGACGCGGCCGGACGTCACCAAGTCCGGCTCCAGTTTTCGCATCACGAGGTCGCGCAGCCTATCGAGGGTCTCTTTCTGGACTGACACGAGGACCACTCGGTCGTACCCCGCTTCCAGATCGTGGCAAACGTTCACCAGTTCTTTCTCCGGCCCCTCGTTGACGAATTCCACGGCGACCTTGAGGTTGTCCCACTCCGACGCCACGTCCACCCGCGCGCCTTGGCGCTCCGCCTCGATCTGGGCCGGATAGCCCTGGCCGACGCACCAGTTGAAGATGATCTGCTGCGCATAGCGGTGCTCGACGTTGCCCCGGCCGGGGGAAGGTGCCGGCCGCACCTGCAGCCGATCGAGGACCCGGCGACCCTCCTCGGTGACCTCGGTCAACGTCACAACCTTACCCTTCCCGCCCAACGAGACGCGGTGCAACCGGATCAGGCCCTTCTCTTTCAACGCCTCTCGGAGTTTGTTGCCCTTGTAGCCGGAGATCCCGTTCCTGCTGTCCCGCTCGCTGACCGGCTCGAGGGTCTGACTGAGGACCAGGTAATCGATTTGTTCCTTGCTCAGGTCGTGGGGACGCTCCACGGGGACGGGCCCCTTCTCCTTGTCATCGAATAGCGGCGTCGAGGGTGGCGGCGCCGAAGGGCGAACGTAGATCGAATCCAGCCACGGCCGGGTCGCCTCCTTCCGCTGTTCGACCTCCTCGGGCGTCGCCATCGGCAGCCGGGCGTCCGGCAGTTCGACCAGGAACGGCTCCGCGATGCCCGGGACTCGCACGACCGCCTGCCTGGGAGTCCTGTCCGGCATCGCCATCACGTGCATCTCCTGCTCGCCGGTCAGGGCGAGGTTGTCGCTCACTGCGCGAAGGGACCGACCATCGGAAGGACGAAGCACAATGTACGTATTAGTGTTGCTATTTAACTGCGTAGGCAGTAAGTGCGGCGTTTGCGTCGCCGCGGCCAATCCCAGTCCCCGCTTCCGGCACGTCCGGGCCATGTCGAGAATGAGAAGTTCGCTCTGTCCGGCCCGCCGCATCCTCTCGATCGAACAGATACGCGTCACCTCGTCGAACACGAGGAGGAGTTCCAGATCGGGGTCGGCCCGGATGTGCCTCACCAGCGAGACCCAGAACAGCAAGCCCGTCGTGAAAAAACCCAACAGGTCGTCAGACAACCCGCGCAGGTCCCAGACCATTTTGCGGTCCATCAGGGCACGGATGTCGTGGCTCCCGCCCGAGTAGGTCAGTCCGAGGAACGGAAGGACCGTGCCGCCGATGCGGCCTCGCAGGGACTCCCAGTGCCCTCGGTCCCGGCTGTTGAGGCTGTACTTCTTGCCCAGCAGATGATGGTGGAAGTCGTACATCGTGAAGTATCTGCACTTCTCGTATAGTTCAAGGGCCTGCTCCCGCGCCATGCTCATCATGCCGTTCCGGGCGTACAGCGTCTCCTGGGTGGTGCTGACGAATTTGGAGACGTATTGCCGCCAGTCGAGTTCCATCCCGGCCGGCCCGACGAACAGGTCCTGGCGGTACATCGACGGCGTGACGACGGGGATGGTCGGATCGGCGGCCACGGCCAGGCGGCCCAGGTCGCCTTCGGTGTCGAAGTACCAGACGCTTGCGCCGGCGCGCTCGGCCGCCCCGGCCAACAAGAACAAGGTGATCGTCTTTCCTGCTCCCGTCGGCCCGTCGACCTGAGAGACGCCCAGCAGCCCCCGAGACTGGAGGCGGAACTCGTACTCAGGGCCCCGGCCGGTGACGACCTGGAGACCCAGACTCAGGTCTCCCTGCGATGCTTCCTCCAGACTCGGACCTGGCAGAAAAGGGTGGTACAGCGGGCTGGTCGCCGCCGCGTAGTAGGCAAGATAAGATTTCAATTTCTCTCGCCGCTTCGTCGAAAGCAGCGGCGAGTCGACGAGCGCGCGGATATTCGGATCGCGGCTGAGGCCCGAACGCCGGGCAAGGTATCCAAGTTCCCCGTCACGCGCCATGGTTCGTATTGTCTCCGTCGCGCCGGTCCGGTCGGCTCGGAATGAGCCACTCCAGCAGCGCCCTCAGGGCAGCCGCCAGTATCAGCGCCCCGAACGCCACGAACCCCAGGGCCAAGAGCACCGCCGGCACTCCCGTGGCCTGCCCGAGCGACGAGAGGACGCCGCCGCGGTCAAGCCGCAAGACGTACAGCAGACCCAGAACGGCCCCGGGCAGCAGAATTGCGAGGAGTCGCCAGGACGCGCCCAACCATCCCAGGCGGCGTCTTGACAGCACCAGGGCCGCCACGGCCCCCGCCACCACTAGAACCCAGAACATGGCATTTCCTTTCTTATGTAATCATTCGTATTACCATGGCAATAACAGCCACGACAATGGCGCTGACGATGGCGACCACCAGCGCTTCCCTGGCCCGCCAACGCCGGGCACACGATCGGCACACCATACCCAGGCCCGGGGCCAGCCAAAGCCATCGCTGGCACGGCCCGGCCGTCAGGCGGCGGCAGATGCCGCAAAGGTTGCCCCTGTCAGCGGCACAGTCGTGACACAACGTGTGCGTCGGGTCGCCACAACCGCACACGCCACCGATCTCGTCGGCGGTGCGCGTCATGTGGCCGCATGCGGCGTACCGGATCCGGAGAGTCAGCCGCTCGCCCATTCCGCCGCCGCCCAGTTCGGTTACCTCGTCACGATCTACTACTGGTTGGCCCGGCTCGACCGGCCCGACGATGAAGATCCGCGTCTGGTTCCGCATCGGCGGGGGCACGACGGGTCCATCTCTGTCCGCACCGTCCGGACGGTTTGGCCGATTCCGGCCGCCATCCTGGTTTGATCCTCCTTGCGACATCGCGCTGTTCCTCGCGACGCATCCGGCCCGGCGGCGGTCCCGCAGATACTCGTTTGGCTGCCCGACCCGGTTCTCAATCGGCTGGCCTCTTGCCGGGCCCGCGAAGGCGGCAAGATAGCGGGGAGGGCAGTTCGGGGCTGCCCTCCCCAGGGCCCCTCCCGCTAGTCGATTCCTTCCATGGGCCGACCGATCACGCGGGATTCACTGCTAGG
>VGYL01000771.1 GCA_016872975.1 Planctomycetota bacterium | reverse complement strand
CCTGCAGCTTGGCGGGCAATTACCAAGTAGAACCAGATCATCGAGGCCAATCATGAGATGCACTCTTCCAGTTGTGGCTCTAGTTACCGTGGCGATATCATCAATGGTCGCCGCACAAGACGCGACCTGGCATACAGTCCAAGTTCCAGGTCTTTGCACGTTTCAGATCCCCCCATCCTTGGAAATCCAGAAAGGGGTCTACAAGACGGTTAACGACCAGTTTCGCCGTACAGTTCTTCAGATCACGGACTCCCCCAATCGTGTAGTGGCCCAGCCAGTCGGCATCAACGATCTTGACCCAAGAGCAATGGACCGATACTGCCGGGTCATTGTTGAGACGCAGATGGCGCGCAAGGGGGAGTTCGATCCCCTCGGAAAACCAATTCTCCTTACCAAGACCGAACTTCAGGAGCTCGATAAGATATTTCGTACCCAGCAGGACGCCGCGCAGAAGGAATTGGCGAAGAAGGGCGCGACGATGCAAATACTCTCTTGGGTTCCCGTCGCTGTGGCCGACCTCAACGGAACACCCGCGATCTCTTACGGGTATTGCCGTTCCGGACATGCTGGCGCACCCGCCGTCTGGGGGCGCACCTACGCGGTACAGAACAATGACTGTATGCACACGATCACTGTCTCATGTCGCGATACCGAGAAGAACCTGTGGGCAGATGACCTCCGAAAGGTTCTACAGACCTTCAGATTCGTGAAACGTTGATTCGGCACCACCAGCGCCAGCGCTTCTGCCGGGTGCGTTGGTTGCGCTGCACAGGTCGTGAGCAAGGGGCTGAGGCGTACAACCCGCCCCGCCTTCGCCGGAGCCCGAATGGGCAAGGGCGGCTGGTCATTCCACCGCCATCCGGCTTCGCCGAGACCAATCCCGGTCGGCATGCAGGGCGCGGACGTCGCCATCCAGGCGGCCGGGCTTAACGTTTGGAGGCCGGGCAAGCACGACGTCGCGGAGGACGTCCTCGACCGCGCGGCCCAGGCCGCCAGCAAGGGCCCGAAGAACACCGGCATGACCCTTCCGCCGCCGAGAACCTACGAGACCAAGCAGGAGCGGCGGGCGAGGAGTGCCCATTTGGAACCGTAACACGAGGAAGCCTTTGCATGAAGGTCGCCGGGCCGGATTACATCTGGTCAGACGCAGAACGCCATCATCCGAAACGGTTGAATGCCCACACTGACCATCCTGCGGACTCCCGATATCCTCGCTTCGTTGAGCCCGTCGCCCCGGTTCTTTCTCTTACGGAGGCTTGCCACTGGCCGCGTCTGATGTCTAGATTCCACAAAGGCCAACGTCAATGGAGTGCTTAGATGTCTCAAGGCGGAATTCAGAATGGTGAGAACATTCCGGACCGAGATGCGATTGCAGGCCTCGCGCGATCCTCGGGCTTTGATCTGATATCAGAGTCCCTAGCCGACTCGACATCGCCATTGGAGTGGCGATGCAAGCGGAACCATGCCTTCCTGGCGTCATTTCTGACCTTCAGATCGCATGGGCTCATCTGCCCCGCATGCGCCGAGAATGCTCGTCATGATCCGTTCGAACTGGGGATGCTTTCCCCTTCACGCCGTCCGCGCACCGCCGAGCCAACGGACCCGAGCCACGATGACCTTGCTCACAGCTCCTTTCTTCGCTCCATTAAGTTCGCCCAATCATCCCTCCTGTTCGAAGCCCGCGTTGTTGACATAGCTGCACGATCCCGGTGCGTTTATGTCACTCAACTTGGCTATCGCCTCGCTATGTGTCGTGATGCACTGCGGAGCGCATCCGAGGCTGCCCCAGCCCTCCAAGCGGAGTGCAATACGACGGACGATTCCGAAGGTCACCCTGCTTGCGCCTCGTCGAATACCGTTGTTCTTTCACCCTCGCGTCTTCTGTCTAATGCTGCCGACACCTGTCAGACTCTTCTGCAGGCTTGGGAACGGCTCCTCCGTGCATACGAGGCCCAGCGCGATGCCGCTGGCCTCTACTACTTCTACTCCTCGGACGCCGACTGGGCCCGTCTTCATCTTCAACACGAATACAGCGAGTACAATCGCGAGGTTGAGGAACCGGCGGAGATGAAGGCCCAGAATACCTTCGACGAGGCGTATTCAGAAGACATCGAGGATGGTGTTCCTGACCGCGTCGCTCGCGAGTACGCTTCGGAATGCGCCGAGTCAGCGCGCCGCGCGGCGCTCTCATCCAACCCCGAACTTGCCACATGGCGCTCGCAATTGGAACAGACAAGCCGCGAGTATGACGAAAAGAAGAGCCTTTCTGATCGCTTTGAAGCTCTGCATGACAGGAGCCTCGCCGATCTTCGCGCGGCCGCCTCGGCTTACATCGATGCGCGCACCGCCCTTGCGCGGCGCATCCTCGCTATCCCGTGTCTCGTTGATGATTCGGTGGCATCCGCCGTGGAACTTGCAGAGGACGCCTCCAAGCGGCTGGTAAAGGTGTTCATTGGCCATGTCTCATGAGGTCCGGCCGCTCATACCACGCACCAGTGATTACCAGTATGTACGCCCCTGGTGCTTGCCGATTTCTTGCTGGCCACGGATCCTACTGACCCTGACCATCAGAAGAATGGATCGCCGTCCATTTGCGACTGTCTCACAGGGAAGCTGAATCCATAGCGTCCGCTTACGTCGCGGACAAGGTCGAGGAACCATCCCGGTGAAGCTGGCGCAACGTGTACTGCCTCGATTAGAGAATGTAGGTCCACAGGCACCCAGAGTCCGACTTCAGGTGGAACCGCACGTTTGAACGGGCCCTCCGCTTTCAGCCAAAGGACACCCCGAACCTCACGCTCGTGCGAGAAGGATGCGCGTTTGTGCATGTAAGGAACGAAGCCGTTCCATTCGGGAATTTCTACAGAGTCATAGTCGATGTACTTGACACACCCAAGATGTACAGCCCCAGGGAGTCGCTCCCTCAGCCGTTGAAACGAGCACTTGATGCTGATTGGAGATCCACGACCGCCGTAGAGGATCCACATTCCCGCCGACTCATGAGGACTCAGGTGCCAGCATGTCACCAGATGCCACCGCCGCGATTCCCGTGCACTTCGTGCGATATGGGCGAAGAGGTTCTTCCACCCCCCTCTTGGCATGCAACCGTCAGGGAGTCGTCCCTTCCATCTCTGCTCTCTAACGGCTTCGTTGGCTCGAGGAAATGACCCCTCGAAAGGATCGCCAAGCTTGTCTGCGCGCGCAAAGAAAACGGCTCCGTGCTTGAGCATGGCGACGTACCTCGTGAAATCCATGTATCGCCAGACCGGCGTCTGTGGGTCGCTTGGGGCGGTGAAGACTGGATGATCACTCGTCATTCTTCTTCCATCGTAGCAAGTCCCCTCTGTGAAGCTCGGCCGTTCCTTCGGAGCATCGTGGGGAACCAGCGACCGAAGTCAAGGGCCTGCCGCGCCCTTGACGAAACTTCCCCTTATGAGAAAACGGCCTCACAACCGAGAGGCGACTCATGAGCGAGGAAACCGCAACGATCGATCCGAAGGATGTCGGAAGCCAGCTAGGCCTTGCGGCCGACGCGCCGGATGCGGATGTCATCGTCGAGCTGCTGAAGCTGATCGCGCAGTTGACCGCCCAGGTCGACACCCTGACCGCCCAGGCCGCGCAGTCCGAGAAGGAGCTGGCCAAACGGATCCTTGAGCGCTACGCGGACCGGATCCCGGCGGGCACCGAGCCCTTCTGGGCCGAGCAGATCCTGACCAACAGCGAGGCCGCCCTCGTCGTCCTCGAGAAGCTCCCGTTCCGAGGACCGAGACCCCGACGCCCGCGACTTCTCCACTTCGCGGGCCGTCCGTCAC
>VGYL01000770.1 GCA_016872975.1 Planctomycetota bacterium | reverse complement strand
TGCGAACGCCACCGGGTTGGATTATTAAGGTGCTCACCCGTCACAGGCGGAAGTTATGAAACAAACTGATTCTCTCTGCGCGAAGGCATGAAGTGGTCCGATGGCAAGCCCTATACGACCGACGACATCCTCTTCTGGTGGAACGATGTCGTTAAGTCCAAGCACCATGCCAAGCCGTACACCGTGGCGGGCATGAATGTGGCGACCGACAAGGTTGTGAAGGTTGACGCCACTACGGTGCGCTTTGAGTTCGCCGAGCCTCGGCCCAACTTCTTGATCGCCTCACGCGGCGCCTGGAGCTACGGCTTCTATGGCTACCCGGCGCACTACTTCAAGCAATACCACCCTGACTATAACGGAACGGCGGCCGACAAGGCGCAGGAAGTGTTCCAGAAGCTTCTGGACCGTTTGTACCAGAATAGCTGGGTCTCCAAGGATGTCAACGCTCCCACAGTCAACGCCTGGAAGGTAGTGGACTTCAAAGAAGGGCAGTATGCTCTCTTTGATCGCAACCCGTACTTCTATGGGGTTGATCCCGAGAACAACCAGCTTCCCTACATTGATCAGATCGAAGGTATGGACAAGTACGACAAGGACGCCGAGACCATGAAGCTGAAGATGCTGGCAGGCGAGGCCGACATGCTGTTCCGTGTCGTGCGTCCGGTCGACTACCCGGTCTTCAAGGAGAAGGAGAAACAGCTCGGCATACAGCTTGTGCTCCTTAACGATAGCTTCAACGGCCGGCAGATCTTCTTCTTCAACCAGAACTCACCGACCAAGAACGTGGTGGACCTGCTGCGTAATGCCGATTTCCGCCGTGCCTGGTCGTTGGCACTGAACCGCAACCTGATGAACGAGTCGATCTTCTTGGGCCTGGGCAAACTAGGCCATGGCTTCAGCGACGCCGGCGTGTTCGACCCGAAGATCGATGGCGCGTATGCGACCCTCGACGTGGCTAAGGCCAATGCCCTCCTCGATGCCCTCAAACTTGACAAGCGCGACAGCGAGAAGTTCCGCCTGCTGCCCGACGGAAGCCCGTTGACCATCAATCTGATGTTCCAGTCCAACTGGGGCATCGGCGCCGACCAGGTCGTCCAGATCGCAGTCGACAACCTGCGCGAGATCGGCCTGCGGGTGTCAGCCAAGCCAGCCGAGCGGAAGGTGTACCAGGACACCGTCAACAGCGATGACTGGCAGGTCCGCCTGGGGCCAAGCACCGGCGGTTGGTTCGGCTACTGGGGCATCGGCATGATCGTGTCGCAGTTCGCCCGCCAGGAATGGCTGTGGATGACTTCAGCGAAAGAGGCCAAGCGGCAGGGCGTAGAGCCGCAAGGCAAGCTCAAGGAAGCGAGTGATCTGTACTGGAATATCCAGCAGAGCACCGACAAGGCCCAGCAGGATAAACTGCGCGCCCAGTACCGCGAGCTCATGGCCGATCAACTCTGGGAGGTCGGTTCCGTTGCGGTCGTGCCTGGCATTCTGATCATCAATGCCAGCCTGAAAAACGTGCCCGGTCAGGTCCAGCGGGCCACCATCCAACAGGGCGAGAGCGAGTATCTGCGCTTCGAGCAGTGGTACCTCGACAAGTGAGCGCCGGTAAACCTCGCGTCGGTTGGATCGCTGTCTGTGTGATCGACCATCGCTGGTGAGAGAATGGGTCAGACCTTGATGGCTGTGCCTTCTGGTCTGGCCCATTCGCTGCTGGTAACCACGCTATCCATGGGGGTGCGATGGGAAGGTATGTGCTTCGGCGCAGTGGGCAGATGTTGGTCACGCTGGTGCTGGTTTCTATCCTGGGCTTCGTCATCATCCAGTTGCCGCCCGGCGACTATCTGACGCTCCTTCAGGCGCAGATGCAAGACCAACGCATGACCCCCGAACAGATCGAAGCCGCTCTTGCCACGCTGCAAGGCGCCTATGGGCTGGACAAGCCGATCTATGTGCAATACTGGCTCTGGATCTCCAATCTGCTGCGCGGGAATCTCGGCTATTCACTGGCTCTGGGGCGGGAAGTGGGTACCCTCCTCAACGAACGCCTGGCGTTGACGGTCGCCATCTCCCTGGTGTCAATCGCCTTCTCCCTCTCACTGGCCTTGCCCATCGGCGTCCTGTCAGCCGTCAAACAATATTCCTGGTCCGACTATCTTTTCACCCTTCTGGCGTTCCTTGGCGTAGCAGTGCCGGATATGCTCCTGGCTTTGGTCCTCATGTTCGTCGCCGTCGTTTTCCTGGGGGCATCGAGCATCGGTGGACTGTTTTCCGCCGAGTACATCACCGCCCCTTGGTCCATCGCCAAGGTCATCGATCTGGCCAAACACATCTGGTTGCCCATCATCATCGTTGGTCTGTCGAGCACGGCCGGAACCATTCGCGTCGTGCGCGCCCGCATGCTAGACACGTTGGGCGAGCCTTTTATCCAGACCGCGCGCATGAAGGGACTGGATGAATCCCGGATCATTACACGGCACGCGCTGCGGGTCGTTCTCAATCCCGTGGTGTCCGGTCTCGGCATGAGCCTGCCGGGCATTATCAGTGGCGAGACGATCACGGCGCTGGTCATCGGGCTGCCCACGGTGGGGCCGCTCATGCTGACAGCCCTCTTTGCTGAGGATCTCTACATGGCGGGCAGCATCCTGGTCATTCTCACTGCCGGGTTGGTGGTTGGCAATTTCCTTGCAGACCTCGGTCTGGCCTGGCTCGACCCGCGCATTCGCCTGGTGGATTGACCGAAGGTCACCAGAGGAAGATATGTGATGGCAGGTTCCGATCCGCTGACCCCGCTCCCGCCTGAGGCGGAACGCTCTCCCATTGAGATGGCGGAAACGGAGGGCCGGACCGAGGATGCCGGGACGACGGCGAAGGCTACGGCGCAAGCCTCCTACCTGGGTCTGATGTGGTGGCGGTTCAAGCGCAATCGGTTGGGCGTTCTCGGCTCACTCGCTCTGCTCGTGATCTACGCCGTGGTTCTGCCAGCCGAATTCGTGGCGCCCTATGCCCTAAACCAGCGCCACGAGGCTTATCTGGGCGTACCGCCTCAGCCGCCCCGTTTCATCACTCCTGATGGGCGATTCACATTGCGGCCCATCATGCTGGGTCTCAAACCCGAACGAGACCCTGTGACCCTGCGTCGGCGATTCATCCCCGATCCTGAGCAGCGCTACCCGATCCGGCTCCTGGTGCGCGGTGCCCCCTGGACCTTGCTGGGTATTGAGTCGGACATCCACCTGTTCGGGGTGGAAGGCCAGGGGAGGATGCTCCTGCTCGGGACCGATTTGCAGGGTCGCGATATGCTCTCGCAGATCCTGTACGGGGGACGCATCTCGCTGACGGTCGGCATGGTCGGCGTCGCCATCAGCATGCTGCTCGGCACACTGATCGGCCTGGCGTCCGGCTACATCGGTGGGCGTTTCGATGATTTCGTGCAACGCACCGTTGAGGTATTGGTCAGCTTCCCAAGCATTCCGCTGTGGATCGCCCTTTCGGCTGCGATCCCACCTGAGTGGAGCTCCATCCGGGTGTTCTTCGCGATCACGGTCATCCTCTCGCTGATCGGGTGGGGATCGCTGGCTCGGGTGGTACGCGGAATGACCCTCTCTCTCAAGAACGAAGACTTCGTCCAGGCCTCCCGCATGAACGGCGGCACGACCTGGTGGATCATCACGCGCCATATGTTCCCGGGCATGCTGAGCTATATCATCGTGCGGGTCACGCTTGCCATACCCGGCATGATCCTGGGGGAGACAGCCTTGAGCTTCCTCGGCCTGGGCATCCAACCCCCCATGGTCAGTTGGGGCGTTCTGCTGCAACAGGTGCAGA
>VGYL01000769.1 GCA_016872975.1 Planctomycetota bacterium | reverse complement strand
ACCCGGCAGAGGCGTTGGCCTTTGAGCGGATCGCTGAAACGAAAAAGGGACCGGCCTGTCGCCAAGCCGGTCCCCGGAGGCAAAGCCCCACGGCTGTCAGGTCTGATTCCGCTACGGCTCGGGGGCTGCGGAGGTCTTCGGGTCGGTGCTCCGGTCTTTCTTCGGATCCTTTCTGCGCAGCAGGCGGTCGAACATCTCCCGGTTGCGCTCCTCCAACTCCTTCACCTGCTGCTGCAGGCGTTCCATCTGCTCCTGGAGTTTCTCCAGGGCCAGCTCTCTCTGTTCGGCCAGGCGTCCCAAGTCCGGCCGGGGGAGACTCTGGAAGAAGTTGCGGCGGGCCTCGGGCCCCAGCGCCTCGGACCAGCGCGACGGCCGGAGGCGCAGATCCTTCGTGGCGTTGGCCCGCGCATCGGCGACGGCGTTCCGGGCCGGACCGCGGTACTTCTCCGGCAGCGAATCGAGGTCGCCCAGGGGGGTGCTGAACTCTTCCCCACCGTCACTCACGACCACGCGGGAGTCCTCGTCGGCGGGATCGCCCTGGATCGTGATCGTGTAGTCCTCACCATCGGTCGTATGGCGGTATGTGTAGCTTTCCTGGAGGAATTGCTTCACGTCGATATTGAAGTCGGGGATCTTGTCGAGCGGGACCTCCGTCATGTCGCCGCCGTCGGGCTCGACCTTGAACACCCGGCCCGGGCGCCAGGCGATCACCGCCTCCGGCTCCGGCGGGTATCTCCATGCGATCGCCTTCGGCTCCGGTGCGGCCTCCAGCGTCAGCGGCAGGGTTTTGCGTTCGCCCAGGTGCAGGATCTCGAGCGTGACCTGCGTGCCCGTTCCGGCCTGCCGCACCGCCGCGCCGAAGGGCTCGCGCTCGGTGACCGTCACCGTCTCGAACGCCAGGATGATATCGTCGCGGTCCAGGCCCGCCTTGTCCGCGGGGCTGCCGACCATGACGTTGCTGATCCGAATGCCCTGGCCGGCCTCCAGACGCAGATGCTTGACGACCAAAGGAGGCAATGGTGTCGCATCCAGACTCACCCCGAGATAAGGCCGCTGCGCGTCGGCGCGGGACAGCGAGCCGAAGATCATCAAGGCAACACAACTCCACAGAATCGCTTCTCTTCTCATGGTCAGGTCCTTTCAGTGGTGTGGGGTCCAGTCACAACAGAGAATCAAGAATAGGACCCCAAACACGACGGGTCGAATCTGGGGTCCGTAGCCGCTGAGGGCGAGCGGCACCTTTGGTTGGGGGCCCTCACAGGTTTACCAAAGATCGCCCCGGTAGTTGGCCGGTTTGACCATCTTCTCGTGCGCGCCTTCGATGAGCCACTGGTTGCCAGCCCGGTCGGTCACGATGTACAGGTCCACCTCGCGGGTGACCTGGTCCGGACCCTGCGTTTGCGACACCGGCAGGGTCCCCATCGCCTCGTTCCTACCGGAGGGGACGACTCTGGCAACCGGTGGCCATGAAGGAGCATTTCTGGGTATTTGGGTTTGCGGGAGGGGTAGCAGATTCAGGACCAGACCCAGCAGCAATCCCGCCGCGATTCCGACCGCAAAACGCCGATGGCCATCGGCTCGAGTTAGCTGTCGCGCTCCGTCGCGGTTCCAGCCTCCCCGGGCGACTCGTCGCCAAAACGATCTCTTGTTTTGCTGCCAGGCGCGTTCGAAAAGGTCTGCCGGGTCGGTCCCGTGTTCGAGGATCTCATGAGTGACCACCCCGCAACTGCACTCATGCAGTACCCGCATTTGTTCGTAAAGCTCTCGGGCGCAACTGTCCCGTTCCAACTCGTTTTCGAGCAGGACCCGCTCTTTGGGCGAAATCTCGCCGTCCAGGAGCCGGCCGATCAGGATCTCTACTTGGTCATGCATATCGCTCATTACCCTTCACCTCACGCTCGCTCTTTCCGGTCACCTGGTCCCGGACCATCTGCCGGGCCCGGACCAGGCGGATCTGCATCGTGGTTATCGGAACCTCCAGCACCTCGGCCATCTGGGCGTAGGTCAATTCGCCCGAGTGGGCCAGGAGGAACACCTCCCGATACTTGTCCGGCAACTGCCGGACGGCTTGTAGCACCCGCCCGCACAGGTCTTTCTTTTCGAGGTCTTCGGACGGATCGTCCGCATAACTGCCCGCGGGCTCCGGCAAGGCCGAGCCGTCGAACGGGATCACTCGCTGCTTTCGGCTCTGGCAGTGCCGCAGGGCCTCCCGCCGGGCTACCACCGCCAGCCACCCCCGAAACCGCTCGGGCTCGCGGAGCGTCCGAATACTCTGGATCACCCGCAGGCAGATCTCCTGCATCACATCGTCGAGGTCCTGCGCCCCCCCAAGGACGCTGTAAACCAACCCTTTCAACCACCCCCAGTTGGCCTTCAGGAGCCTCTGCAGGGCCTCTTTGTCGCCCCGGTACGCGGCGACAACCAATTCCGATTCAGTTTGTGTGATGCTGTCGATCATGTCGTTCTCTACCTCTATAGAACGCCCAAGCCCCCCCTTCATACATCATCGGCAGATTATTTTCCAAGAATCCCAAACGCCGGCCGAATTTCAAAACACGGTTCCACGGAAAGAGAAGGCTGTAAGTCCGCAGACAGGAAGGAGTTAGGGCATCCGCAAAAGTCGCCGCTTTCCGCAGATTTCAGGAAGAAAGGCACAAGTCGAGAGTCTTCTGTCCTCCGTCGGCCTTCTCCCTTGGGGCTCTCTGCGTCTTGGCGCGAGAATAGATTTGGCTGCAGCCGAAGGCCGCGCTGTCTGGATCGCGTATTTCGCGGTTGAGGAATCAAGGGTCAGGTCCATCTTCCGCAGTCACATCGCCCGCCATGCGCGGGGCGGGAAATCTCCCCTTACGCCATGGGAAGATGGGGGAATGGCGAGGCGGCACGCCATTCTCACGCCGGAACGACACCTTCCCAGGCCGCGGTGTCACCGAAGATGCTCAATACAATCCGGTGAGGATCTTTGCGAAAGTGTGAGGCTCTATGGCAGGTGTGAGTATCTATGGGTGGTGGCCCCCATCTTGCGGCTTTCGCCTACTTCACGCCGGGCGGGGAAAAGAGTTATGACGAATTGGACCTGTAACGGCCCTTGGAGCATCAGAGCCGATTTTCCCGGCCGGGCCAAGCGGAGGCCGGTGGTATAAACAAAGCCAACCGGCAGGGAGGATACCCCAGTATTCCACAATTCCAGTCCAATGCGGACAAAGCCAGTCGGCCCGCAGACAGGCCAAGGAGGGCCGATCAGGAGATTGGCGGTGCCGGGGATCGGAGCCCGCCGGGCAGGATTTTCGGTTGGCTCACGGCGGGTGAAAACGTATGATGGGCCGCATGACGATTCTGAGGTTTTTGTATATTGCCGGCGGTGTTTTGTTCGTGTTTTCGCTGCTCGTGCATCTGTACGTGCGGGTGCGCCTGCGCCCCCGGGAGGGGTCGGACCTGGACGACTACTATTACGAGTTCGAGGACCAGCATCCGGTGTACGCCCGGTATACCCGCTGGCTGCAGATCTCGCTCGGGGGGGCGGCCTTGGGCGTGCTGCTGCTGTTTGTGGGGATGGTTTTTTGAGCCGCCGGAGGGGTCCGGCCGTGGCAATGAGAGTCCTGGGCATTTCGGCGAGCCCGCGCCGGGAGGGCAACAGCGACCTGCTCCTGCACCGGGCGCTGGAAGGTGCGGCCCAGGCGGGCGGCGCCACGGAGTTCCTGCGGCTGTGCGACTATCGCCTGGCAGCGTGCCGCGAGTGCTACGGGTGTGCCGCGACGGGCGACTGCGCCGTCCATGACGATTACCAGCCGCTCCTCGCCATGATGCTCGCGGCCGACC
>VGYL01000768.1 GCA_016872975.1 Planctomycetota bacterium | reverse complement strand
ACCCTGCCTCCAAGAGCAATGCCTATTCCTGGCTCAAGGCGCCACGCTACAGCGGGCGACCTTGCGAAGTGGGTCCCCTGGCCCGCATGTGGATCAACGGCGAATACGCCCACGGCGTTTCAGTCATGGACCGCCACCTGGCGCGGGCGCAGGAGGCCTTGAAGATCGCCCAGGCGGCGCAGAGGTGGCTCGAAGAGCTGGTGCCCGACGGCCCCGTCTATACTCCGCCGGTTATCCCGGCCATGGCAACAGGCATGGGCCTGACCGAGGCGCCACGCGGCGCCCTGGGACACTGGCTGGGCATTTCCGGCGGCCGGATCTCGCAGTATCAGGTTATCACCCCTACGACGTGGAATGCCTCGCCGCGTGACAACAAGGGCATTCTCGGCCCGATGGAGGAGGCCCTGCTCGGCACGCCGGTGCAGAATCCGGAGAAGCCGATCGAGGTCATGCGAGTAATTCACTCCTTCGATCCGTGTCTGGATTGTGCCGTACACTGAAAGTAGCCTGGGCAAGAGGCCCCTGCTGGAAGGAAGACGGAAGATGGTCATGAAAAGATGTGATCTCGCTCGGAAGCCCACGATCTCGGCAGTCTTATGCCTGATTCTATCTTGCCTTTACGGCACCCCAGCTTCTGGCGGCTGGCAGTTGGCGGTGACCTTCACGACCACCTCGCCGGGCGGCGACTTGCGTTTCGAGCCGCAGCACGTCCACGCCGTCTGGGTCGAGAACGCCACAGGTGCATTCGTCAAGACGATCGGCCGCTGGGGCGTCGTGGAACACCGCCATCTGACCCAGTGGGCCGCCGCCGACGGCACCGGCCTCGACGGGTGGACCGGGGCCACCCCGAAAGCCTATCAGCAGCATACCGCCACGTGGGACCTCAAAGGCCGCAATGGCGTCGAAGTGCCGGACGGCATCTACTATCTCCGCTTCGAGCTGACGAATCACAACGCCGTCCAGAACCAGTTCCGCCGGGCCACTGTGGTGTTTCTCAAGGACGGTGTGCCCAAGTCCCAGTTCCTGGGGTCGCAAGGCGGCTACCTCAATATCACCCTGGACTATACCTTTACGCCGACCGTGCCCCCGGAGGTGACCGGCAAACCGGCGGCCTACATCACGAGCAGCTCCGCTCGGCTCGGCGGCCAGGTCACCCGCACCGGAGGCGAGGACCCCATCGTGTACCTGTACTGGGGTGAAGATGACGCCGCTACCAATCCCCAGCGCTGGGACCATGTCATAGACCTGGGACGGCGTGCCGTCGGTCCCGTGCATGTGGACCTCAGGGATCTCGACGCCTCCACGGAGTACTACTACCGGCTGTATGCGGCCAATCCGGCGGGCGGACAGTGGGCGGACCGGACCGAGAGCTTTCAGACGCACGGCGCGATCGGTTACTACACGGGGTATCGCGTTCAATCTGGTCGCGTGAAGGTCGTGGGCACGCGTTTCGATGTGGAGATTCTGCCCGTCCACGACACCCGGCGGGCCTTCGCCCTGTTCAGTTACGGCACCGGTTGGCAGCCGGATGCCGAGAACGCCAACGTCGTCATGGCCCGGGGTTCTCTGCTCGACAGGGATACCATCCGGATCGAACGGACGTCTCATGCCAACGCCACGTGGATCAGTTGGCAGGTCATCGAGTGCCTCGGCCAGGAGTTCCAGGCCTACCGGGGCAGTGGATCGTTCGGCAACGATCAGGTCATCGTCGAGGCGCCCCTGAACGGCTCCCAGGTGAAAGCAGGACAGCGGACCACCGGCCCGGCCGTCCCCGAGGTCAGGGTCGATCCTGCCCGATGCCTCGCCTACGTGACCGCCGACTCCTCCGCCGCCAGTCGAACGTACTACCACGAGGCCCTCCTGACGGCCTATGTCAACTCGAACACCACCGTGCGCATCGAGAGAGCCGCCGCGGGCCACTCCGCGGTCAACTACAACTGGGTCGTCGTCGAGTTCGCCCCGGGAGCTGTCGCCGGTATCCAGCGTGGCAGCCTCAGCTTCACCGGGCCTACCCACGCCGCCCCCGCCTCCCGCAAGATAGCGCCCGTCAATCGCGATACCTCGATTCTCCTCTATCAGGCCCGGTCCACGATCAACGGTCTGGCGTACTCGGCGGTCGCCGGCCGGCTGGCCTCGAACAGCACTGTCGAGTTCTACCAGTATACCGGAACCAGTGGGACGCGCTATGTCGAGTACCACGTGGTGGACTTCGGTCCATCCGCCTCGGCCCAGCGCGGCAGGGTCGATTTCTCCGATGACGTCGGCTGGTTCCGCGCCGACTGCCATTTGGCACGGGCGGTGGATATCACCCGAACGATCGTCTTGCACGGCCAGACCTGCAACGGCACGGGGGACTTCTACCCGAGATCGTTCTCCACTGCCGAGTTCACGAGCGACGACAATCTCCGCATCGAGCGCCAGTGTCCCGGCCAGCAAAGCCACATCGAGTGGCAGGCGCTGGAACTGCCGCCCGCCACGTTCTTCGCCCTGGAACCGAACATTCAACTCGTTCCGGCCTCTCTGGCGTTTCCAGCCACCAAGATCGGCAGCTACAGCGATCTGACCTTCGAGATCCACAACATCGGGGGCGCCGACCTGCACGTCGATTCCCTGGAACTGGTGGGTCTTCACAAGAGTGCTTACCGCCTGGTGTCGCCGCCCGCACTTCCCTTCACGGTCCCGCCCCTGACCGGCCGCCGCCGGGTGACGGTGCGCTTTACGCCGACCGTGTCCCAGAGTTATGATTACGCCCGGCTGGCCGTGGGCAGCGATGACCCCGACAAGCCGGTGGTCGAGCTCGCCCTGAGCGGCACCGGCCTGCCGTAGCATGGGCGTCCCGCCCATGAATACCGTAGCATGGGCGTCCCGCCCATGGATTTGGGATCAAGGGCAAGATATCCGCACGACAAGGATTGTGACTATGCCACTACAGACAACCGTTGTCCTCGGCTGGATCCTCTCGGCGCTCGCTCTCACAGGCAGCGGCGACGGTGGAAAGCTCGAGCATTCCCAAAATCTGACCGCCGTGCCTCGATACGGGGTGTGGGAGGTCACGTTTCAGCGGGCGAACACGTACGAGAATCCCTTCTTCGATGTGAGTATCGATGTCACTTTGACCGCGCCGTCATCGCAGCAGGTCCGGATCGGGGGATTCCACTACCGGCAGGATCTGTGGAAGGCACGGTTCGCGCCGAGCGAACTGGGCCGCTGGACTTATCGGTTCGTCTTTCGGGACACCGAGGGCCGGACCGCCGCGGGCGAGGGCGAGTTCACCTGCGTCAAGAACCAGAAGCCCAGTCCCGGTTTTGTCCGCCGGCACCCGGAGAACCCTTATCGCTTCGTGTTCGACGATGGAACCCCCTACTTTCCCATCGGCGTCCAGGACTGCTGGGGCGACAACAACCGCAACGGCTCCGTGCTGGACGTGTGTTCCATGGAAGGCCCCTTCCGAACCGATTTGAAGGACCCGCCCGCGCTCCCGCCCGGCCCGATGTTCGTGCGCGGCCCCTCCTGCAATCCCCAGAATGCCGACGTGTACTTTCGCGTCTTCGGGCAGTGCGGCTTCAATCTGTATCGCTACTCGCAGAAGAACTGCTCTTACGAACTGTACCGCGACTTGGACCACTACCTCGTCGCGGAGGGGATCATGACGGACGAGCTGCTCCAGTGCGCGCGCCGGTATGGCTTCCGTATCTTCTACGGCCTCTTCGGCTACCAGCCGGTCTTCAACAAGGACCCGAACAACGCAGAGGGACTCGCCAAGGTCAAACGCTTCATCAAGTACAGCGTGGATCGCTGGGGCGCCTACGTGTACTTCTGGGAATTC
>VGYL01000767.1 GCA_016872975.1 Planctomycetota bacterium | reverse complement strand
TGATCGTGCGTTGCCCATTTTCGGCCTCCTTGCCCAAATCGGTTATCAGACACATAACAGATCGGCAAAAAGGCCCCTGGAAGCCCAATTCTTCGACTATTCTCTGCCAACATCATGAGGTACGACCTGCTTTTGCCTTTTTACCTTTTCCCTTTTGCCTTTTTCCCTTCTTCAGAGGTGGTTCCATGAAGGCGCGGTCGGCGTGGCAGGTGGCGGGGTATGCGGTCACGGTCCTGGCCCTGGTGTGCCAGGACTGCGGGCGCCTGAATCTCTGTGCCGTCGAGGGCGCCGGCGTGCAGAGCGGGCGCCGGCGCGTTCTGTTGCGCCCCGAGGGGGCGGCGCCTTGGCCGCGGTTCCGCTGTCGACGCTGCGAGAGCGGACGTCTGCTCCTGTTGGAGGAGGTGTAGTCCGGTCAAGGCGCGTAATGGATCTGCAGAGTGCCGCCGACCGTCGCTCTGCGCCACGTCGGAGGGACCAGGCGGCGCAGGGGGTCTTCCAGAAAAGATGTGTAGGGGGGCTCCACGCCCAGCAGGACGCCGGAAGGGGGGCGGTCCCGGATCAACTCGTCGAGCGTTTCGGGCCCCACGGTGTGTGTGATCGTTCGCTCGTGGGCGGAGAGTCGATCCGCCACCCGGTAGCTGAAGGGGTTGGCCAACTCGGGGTAGATGTCACAATTGCCTTCCAACGCGTAGAGCGGTCCCAGCGTGAGCACCCGCCGCGGCTCTTGTATCGTGCCGGCCATCTCCTGGCAGGTCCGATGCAACTGGATGGGCACCCACTGCTGGGGCGCCAGTAGGGCGGCAGATCGGCCCAGAGCCGCGGGATTGGCCAGAAGAAAGGCAAAAGGCAAAAGGAAAAAGGCAAAGGTCCGCGCGCCGGTCTTACTTTTTAGTTTTGACTTTTTACTTTTTTCTTGCTCCAGGACCGCCAGCGGGAAGGCCAGGGCCACGGCCACGAACGGCACGGGAACCGCCAGATATTGCTGCCACATGACCGGCGGGAGATAGGCAATCACGAAAAACAGCAGCACCACCGCCCCCGCCAGCACTATGTTTCCACGGTCTCGGGCCTCGATACTCGACCAGCGTCGCGCCAGAGCGACTCCCAGGTAGACGGCCAGAGCGAGCAGAATGAGGTAGCTCGGTGTCGTCAACAGGGCTACGCTCAGTTGAACCTTGTCGTGAAGGAAGCCGGCCGCGCGGATCCACTGGGCGCACAAGGCCGGAATCCGTGTCAGGTTGAGCCACATCGCCTGGGGCGCCCGGAGGAACACCGACATCGGCCAGAGCAGAGCGACCCCGGCCCCTACGAAGAAAGGAAAAAGGAAAAAGTCAAAAGGAAAAAGCAAGACGCGCGCGCGGACGTTTCCCTTTTCCCTTTTTCCTTTTTCCTTGTCACTTTTTCCTTGCTTGAGCACCGCTGCCAGGAAGAGCACCGCCAGTGGCGCCGTCGTGATCCGCGTAAACGTGGCCACGGTCAGCAGGGCCCCTATCAGCGCCGTACGAAAAAATAAAAAGTCAAAAGGGAAAAGTAAGAAGGAAGACGTCCGCGCGCGGGTCTGGCTTTCTCCTTTTGCCTTTTTACCTTTTCCTTGCTTCTGGAAGTCCGTGCTGATGAAGAGCCACAACGCCAGCATGACGCACAAGATCACCAGGTTGTGGTTCCAGGCATAGCCGGACGCGTATTCCACCAGCGGATTGAGCGTGGACAGGACGACCGCGCCCAGACCGAAAAGCAGACCGCTCGATCGGAAGTTGGAAGTTGGAAGTTGGAAGTTGGAAGTTGTAGGGTGGGGCTTGCCCCACCAGGAAGCCGGGAAGGGGCCGGGATGGAGGAATCGAGGAACGCGGTGGGGCAAGCCCCACCCTACAGGAACTTCACACTTCCCAAAGGCCGACCGGTACACACCCAGAATCGCCAGGATGACGAGGATCTCGCAGAGGACCGAGACGAGTCGGCCCACGAGGAGGTAATGGGAGGTGGGCAGGGCCCGGTAGAA
Organism: Planctomycetota bacterium; assembly: GCA_016872975.1. Taxonomy (GTDB): domain Bacteria; phylum Planctomycetota; class Phycisphaerae; order Sedimentisphaerales; family Anaerobacaceae; genus PLanc-01. The sequence goes on along the minus strand of VGYL01000767.1, from coordinate 1,848 downwards.
GGCGGCGAGAAGCAGCGAATGGTAGGGGGGGTGGGAAATGAACGAGAAATCCCGGTAGAGGAGCTGTCCCCGCGCCAGGAGCACGCCGGCGGTGCAGTACATCTGTTCGTCGCGACCGACGTCTTTGGTCATGCCGTTGGCGAGCACCACGGCGGCGAGCACGACGACCACGATCACAGCCGTCAGCCGCACGAGCCTCGAAAGGTTCCGCTGCCTCGGCACCGCTCGGCCCAGACGGGGCCTGGATTTACCATTCGGCCAACTCACCGAGAAGCTCCTCAACCAGATCTTTCATTGTGACGACTCCCACGGGTATCTCGCGCGGGCCCCGGCGGCGGGTCACCAGAATGATCTTCCCGTGCTCGCGCCGCAACACCTCGATGGCATCCATAACCAGCGTATCGGCACCCAGACGGCGGACCGGACAGAGGAACTTCTCCAGGCTGACGAAGTCCTCCTCGGCGGCCAGCGCCTCATAGACGTCCACAAAGCCGATGATGTTCGTCGGTGTATCCTGCCAGACCAGCAGACGCGTGAAGGCGTGCTTTCTCAACTCGTTCCGGAGCGCCGCCCGGTCGGTTGGCAGGCTCACCGTCCGGACCTGAGAGATCGGCACCATCACCGTGCTGAGCCGCAGGCTGGGGATATCCGCGATGCGATCGATCATGTCGGCCTGGACGTGGCTGAGCAGTCCTTCCTCCCGCGTATCCCGCAGGATCGTCTTGACATGATGAATCTGGCTGGAGACCATCATCTTCTTCGGGGGCACGGGCGCCCCGATCAGGCGGGCGAAGAGCTGCGAGACCAGCCGCAGCAGCGGCACCACGCCCGACCACGTCAGGGCCCGGTGGATGACGAACAGGAAAGGCCCGAGAGAGGCCGTCAACACGTCGGCCCGATAGAGAAAGATATTCTTGGGCAGCGACTCCCCGAAGAGGAACAGCACGGGCGCCGTGATCGAGGTGGCCAGCAGTTCCGCCGTGCTGTCCGAGGCCACGGTCAGCCACAGGTACGTGACGCTGCTGGTGGCCAGGTAGTTCATCAGGTTGTTCGCCACCAGCAGGGTCAGGAGCAGGGCGGAGCCGTCGCCCAGGGCCCGGCTCAGCAGAAGGTAGCGCAGGTCGCCGCGCTCGGCGCCCAACCGCAGCCGCACGCGGCTGAGCCGGTAGAGGCCCGTCTCCAATCCGGAGAACACCCCGGACAGGAGCACCGTCACGACCGTCAATGTCACAGCAGCGGCCATCGCGTTATCCTTGGGACTGGATCGGCTCGAACGAGAGGATCACGGTCTCGATCCGGTGGCGGCGGACCCGTTCCACGGTGAATTTCAGGTTCCCCAGAAACGCGACATCGCCCTTGCGCGGGATGTGGCCCAGCAGGGCGGTTACCAGTCCGCCGATGGTGGACAGACGCGTCTCCTCGAGATCGATGCCGAAGACATCGGCCCAGTCGTGGATGGCCAGATCGCCCGCGAGCCGGTACTGGAAGGGGCCCAGCAGCTTGATCGGCTCGATTCCCGCCACCACCTCCATCCGGCCGAACAATTCCTCGGCAATGTCTTCCAGGCGCACGGAGCCGGCAATGCCGCCGTATTCATCCACGACGACCGCCATATCCGTCCCGGTCTTGCGAAAGAACTCCAGCAGGGACTCGACCGTTTTCTGCTCCGGCACGAACCGGACCGGCTGTACGAGCTTGTCCAACGACGCCTCGGGCCGCAGGAGCAACTGCCGCAGATGCACCATCCCGATGATGCTGTCGGGCTTCTTCACGTAGACGGGCATCTTGGTCAGGTGGTTTCGTTGCATCCGCTCGCGCACCGCGGCCGCCGGCTCCGTGACCTCGCAG
>VGYL01000766.1 GCA_016872975.1 Planctomycetota bacterium | reverse complement strand
GGGCCAGGCGGATGGCGGCAATCTCTTGGGGCGAGCATCGGGAAAGGTTGGCGATGGTTCGATGCTTGACCTTGCCGTCCTGGCGGTAGGTCTCCCGCAGCAGATAGCAGGTGTACTTGCCTTGGCTTTTGGTCTTTTCGAGGTACATACTGGCTACGATTGTAGCCCACTATAACCACAAGTCAACAATATAATCGCACAATATCAAAAATAATGCCCATAAATTACTGGCTACATATTTCGGCGCAAATCGTCCTAACTCAAGTTCCAACAAAGCCTTAGGTCAGAATCGATATGGAACATCCGTTATGAGAGAATAGCCACCATCTGAGTTCACGGCGTTGGGTGTCACCTCGTAGCATGGGCGTCCCGCCCATGAAAATCACGGCCGGAACGGCCGTGCCACGTAGCATGGGCGTCCCGCCCATGAGTATCACGGGCGTCCCGCCCGTGGCGACAGGGCCCAGTCCGCCCTTGCCGGCGGGGGACGGTCCTGCAACTCATGGACGCTCGCGCCTTCTCCACATGCGGGCAAGATGCCCGCGACACGGCCATCGTCAAGGGCAGAGCCCTTGGCGATGCCACCCTTAGAGTCCCGAACGGAATAAGCCTGCGTATGTCATTGCGAGGAGCGCAGCGACGAAGCAATCTCAATCCCACGAGTGGGAAAGCGCATCGCTTTGCTCGCATTGAAGTATCTGTTTGGGACTTGGTGTTGGGAGTTTTGACTCCGTTTTCGCATTGTCAGAGTAACCCTGCCGACCTGCTCAGTACTGCAGTTTCAGCGTCAGTTGTGCCTGCGTCAGCCCCTGTTCCGTGCCGAGGCTCAGCCTGGCCTGGTCCACCAGCCGCACCAGGGCGATCAGCATGTCGATCCCCGCCTCCGCCTCCGGCCGGGTCTTGCCTTTCTTGACCATGTCTCCCTGCACGAGGGTCTCGCGATTGGCGAGCAGGGCGGCGACCGCCTGACCGCCGTCCAGCTCGAGCATACTGTGGGTCTGCGCTGCCGGCGTGACCGCTTGGCCCGCCTCCCGGCTCAGGGCCTCGATCAGGTCGCGCGCCAGCCCTTCCGTCGAGCTCAGGATCAGGTATTGGCCGGTCATCGCCAGAGCCGGGCGGACGTTGAACCGGATATCGAGATTCGCCTTGTCGTCGGCGTCGGCCGGGGAGAAATAGGCCACGGTGTACTTGACATCCTTGTGGACGGGCCGGTCGATGATCAGTCCGGGCTCCGCTTTCTGGCCGCGGGTGAAGTTGATCAGGCCGACCGCCTTCTGCCAGGCCTCCTCGACCACCTTCCCGAACGGCTCCGGGTGCCGCAGCCGCAGGACCGCGGCGAAGGCAGGCAGCTTGACCTGCGGCGTGCCGACGGTGGGATCGTACTGCTGCTGGGCGACCACGATCCGGATCTCGGGCTGCGTCTCGGCCAGGACCTCCGTCGTCAAGTCGCGTCCGGTGAAGAAGATGCCCATCATATTCTCGAAGAAGATCAATCCGGAGGTGCGCTCGGGGAAGAGGGTGTCCTTGGCCGCATAGAACCCGCGCAGATCGCGGTAGAGACTGGCCGCCGCGAGGCGTCGCGGCACCGCGAGATTGGGCCAGGCGCCGTCGCCGGTCTTGGGCAGGGCAAACGCGGCGGGACTGGTCGGGCCTCCTGCCTTGCCGTCCAGCACCGCCCGCAGGGACAACGTGTCGCGGGTGTCCCGCCCGCGCTGCGAAGGCGAGGCGCCTTCGGCACGCAACTCCAGGCTCAGCCAGTTCGAGGTCCGCAGCGATTCCGCGACACCGGCCCACGTCAGCGCCCCCAGGGGATTGCTCCATTGGCTCTCGAAGAGCCGCGCGACCTGCGGAATCCCCCGCAGGGGCTTGAGATCTACGAATACGGTGGCCGCCGCCTGCGGGCTCGCCGCCTTCCGTGCCGCTTGAAAGCTGGCACTGCCAGCCAGGCCCTTGTCCTGGGATGAGCTGCAGAGGTCCAAAACGGCCTTGAGCCCTTCGGCCCGGCTGGAAAAGAGCAGCCGCTTGCCGACGATCGCATGGGCCTCCTTCCCGTCGAACGTCCAGGCCGTGATTCCCTGGTACTGGCGGGAGGCGACGCGCTCGGGGCGGCCCTGCTTTTCCGCCTCGGCCCGCGCGAGGTTCACCGCGATCTCATGCAGCTTCTGTAGAAGGCTCTCATCCTGGGCCTCGAGGATCGCCACGACCGTATCCTGCGGGCAGACCGCGACGGTGATCCCGCCTCCCACGAGCTTGGCCAGACCCGTCCGCCAGTCCGTCTCCAGGGAGATCTCCAGGAACTTGATTCCCTTGAGGAACTCCTGGAAGCCCGGTTGCGCGAGGAGACCCCGGTAGAAGGGCGTGGCCGTGATGGCTTGTGTCATTTGCGAACCGGTGAACAGCTCCAGCAGTGCCTGCGGCCGCGACACCTGCAAGCAGAGCACCGCCTCCTGCGGCACCCACGCCGCGGCCGGCGGCGGCGTCTGCCCCTTGGTCGGCGCCGGGAGGACAAAGACCAGAAGGGCCAGATTCAATAGAAGGACCGTGGCCGTATTTCGTTCGTCCTGACATCGTCGTGTACGCATGCCGCACCTCCGGGATCAGAAACACTTCTCGGTTCTCAATCGTCCAGTGCCGGTATGGCGACGGTCCGCTCTGGACGCGGTTTCACACGTCGGTACTTTGACACGGCGGTGTTACCGTTGTGTTACGGTCTTGTCCGATTCTTGTGACGTATGGCTCGTGCTTTGTCGGTTTTTCGTGCACGGCCGGGGCGGCGCGGTATACTCTGGGCCGTGGACCCGAAGCTGAGAAACGCCGCCACGAAGGCGGCTCTTGGGAAAGGACAGGAACCATGGATGCCACACGCAGAGACCAGTTCATCGAGCTATGGGACCGGTATTTCCCCGGGGCGGAACTGCCCATCAGTTTCTATTACACGAACGCGCCGCCGCCGGCCGCGCCGGTGCCGCCGCCCGCCGGACACCGATGTATCTTTGCGGATCTGGTGAAGGTGCGGACCGGGCAGTCCCTCTGTTTCGATGCACGGGCGATCGGCTGTTTCGGCGGCCGGAGATACGTCGGATTCTCCGACACACTGACGCCCGATTTCGAGTACTTCCTCTCCTGCGGCATCCCGGGCAAGCTCGAAGGTGAGCGGTACAAGAAGACGCCGGAGCTGGTCAAGGCGCTGCTGGCCAACGCCCCGAAGTTCCAGGCGCCGGGCAAATTCATCGTCTTCAAGCGGTGGGACCTGCTCGAAGAATCGGATGAGCCCGAGGTCGTGATCTTCTTCGCCCGGCCGGACGTTCTCGCGGGCCTGTTCACCCTGGCGAATTTCGACGTGGCGGACCCGTATGGCGTTTTCGCTCCGTTTGCCGCCGGCTGCGGGTCCATCGTTCAGTATCCCTACCTGGAGGGGGCGTCCGACACGCCCAGGGGAGTCATCGGCATATTCGACGTCTCGGCGCGACCATTCATTCAGGAAGACGTCCTGAGCTTGGCGGTCCCCGGGAACAAGTTCGAGCGCATGATCGACAATATGCGCGAGAGCTTCCTGATTACGGAGTCCTGGCGCAAGATTCAGAACCGGATCGGCAAGACCCGCCCCGCAGGGCGAGGAGATTTCAAGCACGAAATCTCAAATCCCAAACAAATCCGAAATCCAAAGCACCAATGACCCAAACGCCAGCGCCGGCCGCGGGCCCGTTTGGAATGTTGGAGTTCTCCTGTTTGTGGTCGTACCTCATGATGTTGGCAGAGAATAGTCGAAGAATTGGGCTTCCAGGGGCCTTTTTGCCGATCTGTTATGTGTCTGATAACCGATTTGGGCAAGGAGGCCGAAAATGGGCAACG
>VGYL01000765.1 GCA_016872975.1 Planctomycetota bacterium | reverse complement strand
GTGACCTTCGACGGATGGAGGGCGATGTAGAGAAGACACTGGAACAGCTGATCGAGTCTTCTGATGCTATTGATATGCGAGACGAAATATCGCAAGCGTTGCATCGGATGGGCATCGCTGCATATGCGTTCTACAGGAGACGTGCCGGCGGTCGGTTCGAGCTTCAGATGAGTCGCGACTGGCCTACAAAGCTACCATCAACGATGGAGATGAGCCGTTCCTTAATGACCTTTCTCGGGCGGCGGCAGGCGCTCGTCGATTATGAGCGCGTTGCCTTTGAATGGTCTTTCTTCTTTCGGGCTTGTGAAATGTATCGGCTGGAAAAGATGACTCGATATCGCTATCTGCTGCCTGTTTGCCTGGGGCCCTCGGTTCGTGGCTTGCTGATAACGCCGGATGACAGGAAGACGCATGCCCATCCTAGCCCCTTCGTAGTCGAAAGCATGAATACGATGGGACTTGTGGCGCTGTCCGAGCGAGTCACGAAGGTATCGGGCGACGGCTGAGGACTCACCTGGCCATGGCACCGAACTGCCGCATGAGAAGCCGTTGGTTTGGGGATGCAAGCAGGGGCCGTAGACAGTGCAGTTCCACTCGATTTGAGCAAGTAGTGGGTGGTTGCAGTGACGGGGCCGGACAGCATAGGGCTGGCGTCCACACCACATGGCTGCAACTGCATGGAAAGGTACCGTCATGCCTAACATAGCCGGAGTCCTGAAGGCCGAGATCGCACGTATCGCCAAGCGGGCTGTAAAGGCCGATATCCTGCCGGCGCGCAAGCAAGCCATCCAGATGAGGCACGCCATTGCCGCGCTGAAGCGCACGGTTGGCGAGATACAGAGGGAGCTGGCCCCAAGGATCAAGGAAATGAAGCGCCAGACGGTCGCCGCCGTGCAGTCGCCCGCGGCGCCGGAAGGCAAGCGGGTATGGGTATTCTCGAAGGGGATCCGCTCCCTGCGCAAGCGGCTTGGGTTGACCCAGGCCGAGCTGGCGATGCTGGTCGGGGTATCGGATCAGGCCGTGACGCAGTGGGAAGGTAAGGACGGCCGGCTGTCGCTCAGGAAGTTGACCCTCCAGTCGGTACTGGCCGTGCGTAATCTACGGGCCAAGGAAGCGCGGGAGTGTCTGGAGATCCTGGCGGCAAAGAGCAAGAAGCCTGCCCCAGCCACGACGCCGGCGAAGAAGGTAAAGCGACCGAAGGGCAAGAAGTAAGTATGTCGGTGTCATCGGTCACTTGAAAACCAGCCAGTGAGGAACAGTTCAAAACCAGCCACCCGGAAGGGCGGATTGGCCGGGTACGTTGGCTTCTTCGGGAAGGAGACAGCGGACCATGGGCATCCTTCCCCGACATAGTGGACCGCGCCCTGCTTTGTCGTCCGGGTGACAAAGACTGCCCGACCGTATCATCCTGGGATCGAGGAGGACTTCATGCGAGAGGTACATGGTTATCGGCTGGCAGATCACGTATGGTCCGAGGTTGCCGCTGCAGCCGTGGCGACCGTGCCCCTGCTGGGCGATGAGGGCGTTCTCACGGGCGCCATCTGCAGGCGGGGCACCCCTTTGCCGGTCAACGGGCGGACGTATCACCCACTTCTGTTCGGATACCCGGACGAGAACGGCATCGATATGCTATGGCTGTCCGATGACGGGCGGCTGCTGATGAGCGAGTGCAAGCCGCGCTGCGTCAAGCCAGCCGCCGACTTGTCCGAAGTAAGCCGGCACTTCGTCGCCTTCGCATCGCGCACACTATCTTCGATGCTCGATCTCTGCCGCAACCGTGCCCATCACCAATCGCCCGATGCCGTTTCACGGCTGCAACGGTGGTTTCAGTCCGGCGTCCGTCCTGATTGGACGTTTGGCGAGATCGCCGACCGTGGCCGGCTACAGATCGGTATCGTGTACGAGGGCCCCCTCCCGTCCGTCATCGAGCTTACTGGCGGGCTTCCCGTGGTCGTAGCATCCTTCCAGTTCAACGAGAATCTGGACACGTTCGTGGTCGACGCGGGCATGGTCGGCGATGATATCGCCCCGTCGGGGCTACGCGCTGCCGTATCCGACTGCGCCAAGCCCCACGAAGCCCAGCTGCAAAAGAACCGCGCAACGTCCAAGCGCGTGCATCGCTCCGTCGAGAGCGTGATCCAGTACTACATGGAGCTTCCAGACACAATGCCGGCCAGGACCATCGTGTCGACCCTGTTGACTTGGCCGTTCTCTCCTGCGGCAGGAACCGGCACGAGCGAGCCGTACTCCCTGAGCCTGCGGATCCGAAATCACGACGGGAAGCTCGTACCCTTCATCTGGTTTCATCACCAGGCGAAGATGCACGTCCAGCCGAACATCCGGTCGTACTGTGTCGACGGTCGCTACGAAACAGGTCACGCCGAAATGAACCGCATGTTCGTCGAACTTGGCCGCCTGCCAACCGCCGAGCCCACCGGGCGAGACGGATTGAACTTCCAGGTCGCCCGCTTTGCGCCAGCCGACATCGATAAGTTTCTCGGCATCGTGAAGGCCATACTCAACGGCGCCGGCATCGAGGTGCCATAGCCGGATCATGGTCGGTATGGGCATCTTCGCCGGGGGGCTTTGTCGCTCGGGCGACGAACCCGGATTACTGGCAGGAGGCCCACGGCGCGCCCAAAACTCAAGACCGGTTCGAGCGGATGTCGGGGCTGGTGAAGCGGGCGGGGGCCATAACCCGGGCAGCGCACCTCCTGCCGAACGAGCAGTCGTTCTACTGCGGCGGGTGCCCCTTCCAAGAGCCGTGCAGGGCGTGGCCATGAGCAGGTTCTGATTGTCGTACCACCTTCGATGCATCACCTTTTATCGACACATCGTTCTGTAGATGGGTCTCGACACCGTCGGGATGGAGCCGTAGCATCACAATACAGATAGGAGAAGCTCATATGCCTTGGCAGTCGGTAGATTCGCATGTGTTACCCTTCAGCCTACTACTGCTCCTCACTTCATCATTGACAGCGGGATCTATCGAGTCGTTTTCCGGAGGGAAGGGCCGGAAAGGCACCGACGCGTCGGCCGGCTCTGCAACATGCAACCTAGATCGAAGCCCATTGGACACCCTGATCGAGGCGGGCGAACATATTGTCAGTCATCCGCTGGATCTGAATGACAACAAGCAGCGACTTCAGGCTATTTTGAAGAGCGCGGCGACTCTGGAGATCGGACATGAACCACCAGTCTCCAACTTTGTGGCTCGGGCAAGCGATCTGATAGCATTCGCTGAGTCTTGCGCACACCTCACAACCACCGAGCGCAAGGAAGCGGAAGAAGCTCTCACCAAGAGCTGGCAGTTCGAGCTCAATGGGAGTGTTGATGCATCCCGGTCTTCATCTGCACACGCCGGCGTGAACCTCAGCGACAAGGATGTGCGACAGAGCGTCGCCGCGAAATCCACAGAGCGCGTGCTTACAGCATCACTGCCCCCAGCCCGCTATGATCAACTTCGCGGACTGTGGCAAGCCGCACTCGCCTCGCACATGGCGATGCGCCCCCTCCTCAATCAGCTCTTTCGAGAGCGCTTACTTGGACAATGGAGCTGGAAATGGAACCCGAATGGCAACAGCGCGATCTTCCGATTCACCTTCACAAGTGACGGCGCATGGAGGGCGACCGTCACCTACTACGGAAATTGGTCCCAATGGTGGAGTCAGTTCACGGAGCTTCGCGGCGTTTGGCGCGTCGTCGACGACGTCGCCCCCCGACTAACCGTCGAGCTGACCGATGTTCGCAAACTCTACCTTTGGTTCTCCAGCAAGCCTTCCCCCTTTGCGCTGATCAAGGATGCGACATTGGTCTCGTCAAGTGAGCGTAAGATCATAATCAAGAACGACGA
>VGYL01000764.1 GCA_016872975.1 Planctomycetota bacterium | reverse complement strand
GCCTCGGGGTCGCGGTGTTGGCATCCTGACGATGCAACCGCCGATGGAGAACTCCGGGCCAAGGGAGTGGGGTGGGATGGAGATGGCCTGGGGAGAGGGAAAGACGCGGGGCGGGGTCGCCCCGGCTCCAGGGGGACGGGGAGAGGATGCGGGGCGGGGTCGCCCCGGCTCCAAGGAATGGGCGGAGGATGGAGGCGGCCCGACCCCGGGCCGCAAGATGAAGTGGACAATCCATACGGGAGTTGTCACGGGGTGGTGACGATGAGCGTTTTCTCACTGGTGGCAGGCGATATCCGGGCCAAGGCAACCTGGCTGTACGGCAGCGTTTCGCGGAAGACCGTGTTGAAGACGCTCTGTACCGACGGTACGTTTGCGATGGTGGTTTACAGGTTGATGCAGTGGTCGCAGCGGAAGCGGTTTGTCCCGCTGGCCATGCTGTTCAACAAGCTCAACGTGTGGTTCGGGCGCTGCATCATCGGGCGCGGGGCGGATTTCGGCCCCGGATTCGTTCTGATCCACAGCTACGGAGTGGTCATTAATACCGGCGTCAGGGGCGGCAGGGACGTCAGGCTTGAGCACCTGGTGACGATAGGGGCGGAGAAGAACGAGTCGCCGGTGCTTGGGGATGACGTGTTCGTGGGCGCCGGCGCGAAGGTTCTCGGTGGGGTAAGGATCGGACATCGTGCCAAGATCGGGGCAAACGCCGTTGTGGTGGACGACGTGCCCGACGGGTGCACGGCGGTCGGGGTGCCGGCGCGGGTGGTTGGGCGGAAGTCAGAAAGCAGGGATGAGGGCTGAAACATGAGACCTGAGGGGCAGACCGGAGGTATCTCTCGCTGATCCGACTTCGCCGCAACTGGCTATGTCGGACACGGGGCGCTGAGGGCGCAGAGCGGGGAGAGGGGGGGCGAGGAAACCTCAGGGCGGAAGACTGAGGACAGAGGACGGAAGACGGAGGGAGGAAGATGTCTCTCGCAGAGGCACAGAGGGCGCAGAGCGGGGAGAGGAAGAAAGCGCCACGAACGCGAGAGATACGCGTTCATGGCGCGTTGCCCATGAGGAACATGAACTCTGTGATCTCAGCGGTCTCTGCGAGAGATAAAGAGTGCGGAAAAAACGTCGGCCTGTGGCCGACGGCTACAGAAGAGGCGGAAAGGTTGTATTGCTGGAGGCGGCCCGACCTCGGGCCGGAAGAAGCGGGGCGGGGTCGCCCCGGCTCCAGGGGAATGCGGAGAGGATGCGGGGCGGGGTCGCCCCGGCTCCAAGTAATGGGAGAAGAAACGGGGCGGGGTTGTGATGTGGTGGTTATTCCTGTCGACAGTCGCGTTGCTGGCGTACGCGTGGGTTGCGTACCCGGTGATTCTCCGTCTGCTTGCCGGCGCGGCGCGAAGTAAGGTTGACCCTCAACCCGGGCCGCGGCTCAAGGCGGCAGTCATTGTGTCCGCCTACAACGAGGAGGCGCACATACGCGAGCGCATACGCAACCTGCGCGATGTTGACTGGCCGTCGGATTCGTTGACTGTGTGGATTGGCGTTGACGGGGCAAGCGATCGCACGGGCACTGAGGCCGAGGCGGAAGCGGGCGGTGATGCGCGTGTCAGGGTAAGGCAGTTTGAGAAGAACCGCGGCAAGGTTGCCGTGCTGAAGGATCTGGTTCGTGAATGCGCGGCGTCGGAGAGTCCGGATATTCTCGTGTTCACCGACGCGAACACCGTTTTTGAACGCGGGGCTCTGAAGCGGCTTCTCGCCCCGTTCGCGGACTGCTCGGTCGGCGGAGTGTGCGGGCGGCTGTCGCTGGTGCGAGGAGGCCTGGCCGAGACACACGAAGGCACATACTGGGACTGGGAAGCCCGGCTCAAAGACCTGGAGAGCAGGCTGGACTCCTGTCTCGGCGCCAACGGGGCGATCTATGCCATGCGGGCGGGGCTCTTCTGGCGTGACATTCCCGACAACACGATCGTGGATGACTTCGTGCTGGGGATGAAGGTGCGCGAGACCGGCGCGAGAATGGTCTTTGAGCCGGATGCGGTTGCGTACGAAGAAATGCCGGCGACCGTGGGTGACGAGTGGACGCGCCGCGTCCGAATCGGCGCCGGCGATTACCAGGCGCTCTGGCTCTGCAGGCGGGCGCTTCTTCCGCGATATGGCGTGTTTGCCTGGATGTTCATGTCGCACAAGTTTCTCCGCTGGTTCACGCCGCACCTGATGCTGCTTGCTACCGCGTCGGCGGCTGTCCACGCGCTCAAGGGTGCGGACGGCAGCGGTCTTGCCGTTGCGGTTCTATGGCTGTCCGGCATGGCTGTGCTGGCCCTTCTGGCCGCGGTTTCCAGGTTAACCGTCCGGCTCGGATTGCGGTTGCCGGGACTGCTTGAGAGGGCGGCGTATTTTTTCACCATCCAGGCCGCCCTCGCAGCCGGGTTTCTCCGTTTCTGCGGCGGCGACCTGCGCGGGAGCTGGAGAAGGACGAGTCGCGGGACGAAAAGGTGATCAAACAGAAGGAAGCGAAGGCAGCGAAGGAATGCGGCGAAGAACTGTGGCAGCGCCGCGAAGGGGCGCTTTGCCGGAGCGCCTGCCTGTGGCAGGCGGCTACAGAAGAGGCGGAATGAGTCTGGCGGGCATCCAAGGATGGAGACGGCCCGACCCCGGGCCGGGAGAGAAGAGGAGAAGAAGCGGGGCGGGGTCGCCCCGGCTCCAGGGGGAATGCGGAGAGGAAGCGGGGCGGGGTCGCCCCGGCTCCAGGGGAACGGCAGAAGATGGAGACGGCCCGACCTCGGGCCGTGAGGTCGGCAAAATGAAGGGTGAACAGGAAGGCGGTGGCATCCGTCGGCATCTGGCGCACGTCTCTTCTTTCGTCGCACAACCGATCGTCTTTGTTACATGCACCACGGCACACCGGGCGCCCTTGTTGGCCCATGAAGGTGTGCATACCGTGCTCCGGTCAATCTGGGAAGAGTCTCTCGATCGGAACGGTTGGGCGGTGGGTGACTATGTTTTGATGCCCGACCATGTGCATCTGTTCGCTCGTCCTCTGCATGATGGGATCCCGCTGAAGCGATGGATCGCATTGTGGAAATCATTGAGTTCCAGGCGGATTGCCGGAATCCTGCATTGTCGGCCACCTGTATGGCAGCAGGACTACTTCGATCGTTACCTTCGCTCTGGCGAGAACTATGCCGACAAGTGGGCGTATATCGAAGCCAATCCGGTAAGGGCAGGACTGGCGGTGCGCGCCGCTGATTGGGCGTATCGAGGACAGATTACGCCACTGTGCGGCTGAGTTGTCGGAACGCTGCGGGGACGTTGATGGTCCTTATGGGGACGGCCCGACCCCGGGCCGGGAGAGAAGAGGGGAAGATGCGGGGCGGGTCGCCCCGGCTCCAGGGGGACGGGGAGAGGATGCGGGGCGGAGTTCAGAGTATTGCTGGAGGCGGCCCGACCCCGGGCCGGGAGAAGCGGGGCGAGGTCGCCCCGGCTCCAAGGGGAATGCGGAGAGGATGCGGGGCGGAGTTCAGAGTATTGCTGGAGGCGGTCCGACCCCGGGCCGGGAGAAGCGGGGCGAGGTCGCCCCGGCTCCAGGGGAATGCGGGGAGGATGCGGGGCGGAGTTCAGAGTATTGCTGGAGGCGGCCCGACCCCGGGCCGGGAGAGAAGAGGGGAAGATGCGGGGCGGGTCGCCCCGGCTCCAGGGGGACGGGGAGAGGATGCGGGGCGGGTCGCCCCGGCGCCAATGCGGGAGTTGTTGAACCGGCATGATCAGGGCAATTGACAAGTGGCTGGCGGGTTACCTGAGGTCCGTCCTGCGTCGGCCGAAGGTCAGGCCTTCGCATGTCATCTTCTGTCTGGCCGACCATTTC
>VGYL01000763.1 GCA_016872975.1 Planctomycetota bacterium | reverse complement strand
AGATCGCCATAGACCTTCATCAGGTCGAACCGGTCGACGAGGACGTCCGCGACTTCGCGGCTCTGGAGGATCTCGACGTACACGCTGGTGACCGAGCCGCTGCTGGTCACGCCGCGGAGCATGGCGCCGCCGAGGCCGCCGAGACCACCCAGTCCCCCGGAGAGAGAGGATTGCCTTTGCAGGACGTCCAGCGGGGGCACGATCGTCGCGGACGCCTGGTAGCGTCGCGGCTGGAGCATGGTCAGGACCACCGTCGCGACCATCGCGAGCCCGCACAGCACGACGATCATCCGGCGGTAGCGCCAGATCACGCGGAGATAGTCAAGGAGATCGATCTCGTCGTCGGCCCCGGGCCGTGCCGCGGCCGGCGGTTGCCTGAGATTCCGTCACGATACCCTACAGTCCTTTGCGTCCAACCAAACCCAGCTTCATCGAATTGGATTGTTGGAATGATGGGGAGAGGGGATGCCTCGCGCCACCCAATATTCCAATATTCCAGTATTCCAGCATTCCATATCCGGTGACAGCGGCCTCCGACCGCGTCGTCCTCGACGCTCCGATCTTCATGCGGGAGCGGTTGCACGCAATGGTACACCGTCCAGCAGTACTGTCAAGGCCTTTTTTGTGCCGGCGTTCGCGGCACGTCGCGACAACAAAGCGACGTGCCAGCCCCCATGTACGCTCGGGCCGGCGCACAGTTCTCGTGCGACGGGACCCAAGCCCACACCACCCTGCCGAACAGGGTAACGACCCTGCCCGTCTGGCCGTTATCGGACAGCCGTGACGGAAGTCCTTAGGGAACTTCTGAGAAAAGATCGTGGCGACGGCATTTTTTATGGGAACCATTGGTTGCCCGATTACCAGCGGCCCGAGGAGACGCAATTCGCACTTGACCACGCTTCCACTGGATGTTCAGATGGCGAGAACGCCGGAGCTGTGCTCGGTTGGGCGAGCTGGCCTTTGGCCGGGTATTCGCCGCGATGCGGCGGCGCGTGAAGGGCGGAGGGAAAGTGCGGCGGGTGGCGGACGAAAACTGCGGCACCCCGGCATTGTGGCTAAGTCCTTTGGCAGGCAGTAGATGGATTCAAGGTACTCTGGTATACGGTGGGAGAGCTCTTCCAGCAGGTGAAGGAGTTCGTGGGGGATCGTCTGCCGATTTGCCATCAGGCCGTGTGGTCGTACTACCGGGGCGCCGACCGGCGTACAGGCCCGCTCAAGAAATCTTCGGTTTCGTTGCGAACGAAATCGAGGGAGTGGGCTCTGATCCCTTCCCCTTCGAGAAGACAATCCCGGTGGCAGTACGCCGCCATGGCCGCGCGCTCGCACCCGAAGCTCCGGCCCATTATGCGCGGGCCAGCCTGAGCCTAATGACCCTCGGCCTCCCCATCCGTGGGTCCATCTGCGATCCCTTGTCCCGGAGGTCTCCGGGCCATTGTTCAGCTCTTGATCTTGTGCAACTGAGCGAGAAACAACTCCTTGCTCCACAGTTCCAGGGATGGGTACTCCGTCGCCTTGACGAACCGCCGCACGTCTTCCCGGGCTTGCGTCCAATCCACGGAGTCGATCCTCTCCTCAAGGTGGGCAAGGCACCACTGCCAATCGACCTGAACATCCTGCTGTTGCCAGGGTCCCTGCTGCATCAGGGCCGACGCGAGAAACGCGTAGTTTATTCCGATACTCTGGCTCGTGTACCACAGGAAATCATACCAGTCTCTGCCTTTGACGTAATCTCTGCACAGCAGAGCATGGAGCTTCCCCGCAAACAGGCTCGGCTTATCCTGCACGGCGACCGAGGAGACAAAGGGGAAGTCCACGTACTTGATCTCCATCCCACTGCCCGATGGGGGATTGGTATCGACCTCGAGTCTGACTCGCATCTTGCGGGCGGGTCTATCCACGTACTTCAGTTGGAGCACCTTGCCCAGGGAGTCATCCTTCAGGAAGGCCTTTCTCACAGCAACGCCGGCCTTGGAGCGATCGGCGATTTCCACATGATATCCATAGGCATCGAGTTCATCACAGACCGCTCGAAGGTGCGGCTGCAACTCGAAATCCCGATTGGTCTGCTTGAGGATGAAGTCCATATCCTCTGAAAACCGATTCAGGCCGTAGCAGATGCGTAGACATGTGCCGCCCTGAAACAGGGCGTGCTTGAAGAACTCCGTCCGGCCCAGCGCCGCCAAGACCACCTCCTGTGTGATCTCCCGAATCGCGTGCTCCTCCTCGACGTTCGACCTGCAGTGGTACGAATCCAGCCTGTCCTGAATCAGCTTGACGCTCATCGATTCAAATCCTCCCTGAGTCCTTCCAGAAACCGCTTCACACGAGAGTTGGCGTAGTTAGCGAAAAGCGCTTCGAGCGTGCTCCCGGTGACCTGCTCCAATTCTTCCGGTTCAATGCGCAGGCTGCTGACCGCCGGCTCGATCCCGGCCCAGTCCTTCTTTCGGACGTAGACGTAGTCCGCCAGGGCCTTCAAGGGTGTGGCCATCAGGAACACGTTCCCTGATGCGTCGGCAAGACGTTCGACTTCGCTGTAGAACACCCGCTGGGGGACCCGATTATAGCTGAAGATACCGAGCGGAGTCTTGAACTCCTTTGACTTCTTGAAGGACACATTGGCAACGGTGTGGACAGCCTCCGGAATCCAACCGTGCCAACTCAGAGCTGATTCCAGACTGACATACGAAGGGCCATAGACGTGCTGCGCTAAGGCGTAGAGGTTCACGCTCTTCTTCTGGTACTTGGGGGCCAGACAGTACAGGCCCCGGCGGATGTGAATGATCTCGCCGCTGGCAAGGGCCCGTTTCACAAGGCTGTACCGGCGGTCCTCAGTGCCGGGAAATAGGGTGGCCAGATCCTGGCTGGTGAACTGACTCCACGGCAGCGACTCGAATACTCTCTCGGGCACCTTGTTCATCCATTGGCCTCATGGATCCTATGATACTGTCATAGTACGACAGTATCTGGAAAATATATCTTCCTTCGGCCTCTGCTGCAAGGCTGTTCAGCAAAAACTGGCGGAAAACGACAGGTTCTGGAAAATACATCGAATAGTCCCGGCGTTTCACCGGGGATTCCAGACAAACCACGCGGTCTCTTGGCACAATGTCCGGGTAGAGAGTCGGTCGTCTACCTGCGTTTGAGCAACTCCTCGCTGATGTCTGCCGGTCCACCCTTGGGTCTGAGAACACCTGTCTGATCTATCCTGTCCATCTTTTCGTGTCTCCTCCTCGTTCATGTACTTCACAGATTTGCCCACGGTATGCGAATACAGCGGGCAATCGCAGTGGCAGTACGCGGCCATGGCCGCGTGCTCGCACCCGAAACTCCGGTACGATCGCTCGAAGGCACAGCGGGTCTGATAGGCGATTTCCTGGTCCGTGATGACGCGTCTGCCCTCGGTGGGCCGATTCTTCTTGGCCCATGCCGTCAACACCGCGAGGGCCAGATCCTGCGGCAGACCGTTTCGCTTGAGGTGCACGGCCAAGCGAAAACACGAGACTCTCTGATGAGAGGACACCCCCTCGGCCAGCATTCTCCGGGCACAGGGGGGCAGTCCAAAGGCCGAGGCTTCAGGGTGTGATCCCGGACTGCCAGTTGGACGTGCGGGCACTGGCATCTCATCGCGCTTATCCAACTGGTACCGTCCGATCACGGCATCAAGATCCCCTTCCGTATGCCGCCGTACCTTCTCCAGCAATCCCCATTGGTCGGGACATACCGCCGCCGGAGCAGTCGGATCCACAAAGACCGTGCGTCCTTTCGGCACCAGGGCGCCAAAGAGCGGGGCATTGATGAAGTTGCCGTAAGACACCCCCTCGGTCAGGGCATCCTGCTTGG
This sequence comes from Planctomycetota bacterium, assembly GCA_016872975.1. Lineage (GTDB taxonomy): Bacteria > Planctomycetota > Phycisphaerae > Sedimentisphaerales > Anaerobacaceae > PLanc-01. The sequence goes on along the minus strand of VGYL01000763.1, from coordinate 14 downwards.
GGAAGATCTCCGTG
>VGYL01000762.1 GCA_016872975.1 Planctomycetota bacterium | reverse complement strand
GGCAAGGGGGAATCCCCCAGGGAGGGAACCCCAGACACACGTGCCCTTTCTCGTTGGGCCCCAGGAGCCCGGATCACAGGATTACCGGATTAGTCGCACACGGGGGCATAAGATTTCCCGCCGGCGTGCGGGCCGTTCTTTTCAACGATCCGTTACAAGGCAAAGCCGTATCTTGGCCACAGAGGTCACAGAGGGCACAGAGAGAAGAGACCGAAAGACATAGGAATCAGAAGGTAGGAACTTGTTTCCTTCTTTCGTTCGCTCTTTCTTCTCTGTGTGCTCGGTGACCTCTGTGGCTTCCTCTCGTTCTCGGTTTTCTATCGGGTCGTTGCTTTTTGTGTCGCCGAGGCTCTTGTCATCCGGCGATTTGCCGGTAGGATGTAGGGGAGAAAGGCAAAAGTAAAAAGGAAAAAGGCAAACGTGCGGCTGTCCGACGTCCCACTTTTTAACCTTTACCTTTTTCCTTTTTCCTTTCTTCCGAGGCTGCCGGAGGAGTGCGTGCAATAGACGTCCTGGTTGGATCGTCTTTCACCGATATTACCTGGCGCCGGGTCATTGGAGGCCGATTGTGAGGCTCGCCCGGGCGGTGTGTTTTGTGATGGAGTACTGCAATGAAGAAGGTTGGATTGGTAGGGTTGGCGGTTTGCCTGTCGCTGAGCTGGGCGGCGATGGCCGGGGCGACGTCCGTGAGCAAGCAAGGAAAGGCCCCGGACGGCCCGGCCACTGCGGCGCCGGACAAGGACAAAGCCCGGCCGCAGGGGCGCGGCCAGATGGATCCCGCCGCACAGCAGAAGAGGGTCAATGAGCAGCTCGCGACCCTCAAAACGGAACACCAGGCGGCGATGGCGGAGTTGCAGGCGATCAAGCAGCTCGCCGTGAAAGAGAAGGCCACGCAGACCGCCGCGGCCCTCGACAAGCTGATGGCCGGCCGCGAGCAGGAGTACCAGAAGAAGGTCGAGCCGCTCCAGCAGAGACTCAAGGGCTTCCAGGACGCCCAGAAGGGGCAGAGCAAGGGTCCGGAGAAATCCGCCGACAAGGCCCTCAAGAGCGGCGAGAAGCAGGTTCAGAAGGATGATGCAGCCAAGACGAAGACGAACAAGTAGACGCAGGTAAAAAGGCAAAAGGGAAAGGGTAAAGGCAGACAGAATGCCTTGTTCTTCGCTCTTTCGCCTTGGCGTAGTTCGAGGCAGAGCTGCGAGAGAACGACAAAGGCTGCGGTCCTGGCGACCGCAGCCTTTCTGTTTTTCGTGGAGACTCGGCCGGCACTTCCGGTCACTTCTGGGGTTCCTGTTTCGGCGCCTGCTTCTTCTGGCCGCCAAGCAGGCCGCCGACGGCGTCCATCAGGCCCTTGGCGTCGGGCTGCTTGATCGTGTCTTTCAGTTGCGAGGGAAGCTTGTCTCCCAGCTTGTCGCCGAGTTGCTTCTGGACCTGTTTGTCGACCTCCTGCAGGACCCGCTCCTTGCCGGCCTTGACGAGGGCCTGCTGGAATTCCTTGGTCAATCCCTTCGTGTCGAAGACCAGCCGCGGCTCGGTCGGGGGGCCGACGACCCGGATCGTCGTGGTCAGCTCCTTGAGGACTTGCAGGGCTTGAGACGTCTGCTCGGCGCCGAGACCCAGCACGCCTTTGCCCGTCCCCTTGGCCCGCAGGTTCTTCAGACTCACATCGATGGCCAAATCCACGTGCTCCTTCGTCAGCGTGCCGCGGTAGGTTCCGGCGGCCTGGCCCGATTGGAACGCCAGACCCGCATCCTGTCCCAGGCCCTCCAGCTTGCTCAGGTCGAAGCCCTCGAACGTCCCCGAGATCTCCGGCGTGCCTGTGCCCTTGGAGTAGTCCGCCTGAGCCTTCAGCAGGGCGGGCGTGTCGTACGACTTGAGCTCCAGCGTGATCGGCAGTTGCGCCGCCTGCGGGGCATCGTTGAGATTCGTCACTTCGATGCGACTGTTGCCGAACAGCGGCGAGGGGATCTCGGTCTTGTCGGCCAGCAGCAGCTTGGCCAGCATCCGCGGCGTCGGCGCCGTGGCCAGCCGGGCGGTGAGATACTCCGAGTACTTCTCCGGGACCTTCTCGACGGTGCCCGCCGGCTGATTGCCGTCCGTGGGCTTGCTCTCCGGCAGCCAGTTGCGCAGCTTCTCCAGTTGCTCCTTGAGCTGCTTGGCGTCCTTGACGTACTTCTCGAGCTTGGCGAGGTCATTGGCATCGACCCTGTAGGTGTTCGGATCGAAAGGCTTCTCCTTCGTGGTCTGCTCCAGCACCTTGCCCGGCGTCTGGCGCGCCTGGTTGAACCGCACCTGCGTGAGTTCCGCTTTCTCAATGACCACGCGGCCCAGCAGCAGCTCGTAGATGTCTGCGCCGGCCTCCATCTTCTCGATGGCCACCTGGTTCTGCTGCGGATTCTTCGGATCGGTGAGCTGCAGGCCCGAGGCCGAGACGCTGCCGCCCAGCACGGAAATCCCCAATTGGTCCAGGTTGGCCTCGGCTCCATTGATTCGGGTGATGGCCCCGGCGGCGTAGTCCTTGACCACGTCGCCCTGGAGGAAGTGGGCGGCGGCCAGGAAGCCCCCCACGAGCAGAACCGCCAGGACCACGCCGGCCTTGCGGATATACTTGGCCTTGGCAAACATGGCCTGGACATCTTTCGTGCGTCTGCCGAAGAGAAACCAGTCGATGATCCGCACCCAGAGCTTGGAATAGTACTGGCGGAACCTCTCTGACTTCTCATTGATCTTGAGCATCGTCCGCCGGAAGGAGAACACGACGATGGCCAGCACCAGGCCGCCCACGGCGCCAACGACCGGCCCCACGACCAGGCCCCCGGCCACGGCCAGACGGTCGAAGTCCGTGAGACCCACCACCGGGATGGACGACAATTTCGCCAGCAGGCCCGGCGCATGGGCATGGACCCAGAGGCCGGCGTGATACAGCGCCGGCGCCGCTGCCAAGGCCACGGCCTTGCCCAACCCCAGCGCGAGGATGAACAGTCCGATGTGCACGTTGATGACCAGCACCAGGACCACCAGGGCGGTATGCAGGCCGGACCAGCCGGGCATCAGGCCGATCCACACTCCCAGCAGCACCGACAGGAAGATCAGCGGCGGGGCCACGTTGCCCCGCAGCACGCCCAGAAGCTTACGAACAAACCGCGGCAGAATCATAAGCACGACTCCTGTACAGGTCCCCAAATCCAATCTTGTTCAAGCCGTGCGGATTATAGTGTTCCTACCGCAGCATGCAAGTTGAATCGCAGACAGGAGTCCGGTGCCCGGTCCCAGGCGCCATACCGTCAGGCGAAACGACAGCCGAACTTCCGGTTCTATGCCTTGTATGACCGCGTGTACCGCCTGGATGTGCTCCAAGCCGCCTGGCAACGGGTCCGTGCCAATCAAGGCGCTCCCGGCGTCGACGGCCTGAGCCTCGAAGCGGTGGAACAGTCCGAAGGTGGGGTCCAGGGCTTTCTGATGGCGATCCAACGATCGCTGCACGACAAGACCTATCGCCCCCAGCCGGTGAAGCGTGTGTACATCCCCAAAGCCAACGGCAAGCTGCGGCCCTTGGGCATCCCGACGGTCCGAGACCGCGTGGTGCAGATGGCGGCCTTCCTGATCCTGGAGCCGGTCTTTGAGGCGGATTTCCTGGACTGCTCGTACGGGTTCCGACCCGGCCGCAACGCCCATCAGGCGGTGGCAGAGATCCGACGGAACATCGAGCAAGGGCGACGGGAGATTTACGACGCGGACCTGAGCAGCTTCTTGGATCCTGCTTCATACTACACCTCCGTTAATGAAGATGGGGTAAAGAGAGTTGGTTGCGTGTCTAACACCTTTATTCGTAAGCCTTTACGTCTCCCGCAACGGATG
>VGYL01000761.1 GCA_016872975.1 Planctomycetota bacterium | reverse complement strand
CATCTCCTCGGTCATGTCGAACCCGATCACCCGCCCCGCCGGGCCGACGAGCCGGGAGGCGATGAGCGAATCGAAGCCCGCGCCGGAGCCGATGTCCACGACCGTCTCGCCAGGGTTGATCGGGCCGAGCGCGAACGGGTTGCCGGTGCCGGCAAAGGAGGCGATGTTGGCTTCGGGCACGCCGGCGTAGAGGGCTTCGTCGTAGCCCAGGATGCCCGCCAGCCGCCGGCCAGTGTGGAAATGGTAGCCTTTGTTGGGGTCGAGGGCGACGTTGGTGTATTCCTTTTTGATCTCGACCCGTAGTTCATGCAGCGAGATTTTCGGCACATGTTGCGAATCGTCCATTGACTTCCTCCTCACTATCGTCATGGCAAGGACTTCGAGAGACTGTCATGTCACCCACGTCTCCAGGATGCGCGAGAACAAGGTCATGGGCGCATCGCCTGGGCCGGCAGCGCGGCCATAAACTGCTGTAACGCGTGGACGTACCCCTGCGGCCGCTCTTCGTGGATCCCGTGCCCCGTCCTCTCGAACACTTTGTGAATGCAGTGGGGCATTGCCGTGATGCAGCGTTGCACATCCTCCGGGGTCATGGCCCCGCCGTACTCGACCTCAGCCGCTAACAGATCGGTCGGACAGCGCACGCGCGCCAACAAGTCATCCGGCTCCTGCCCGCCCCAGATCACACCGTCAATCGCCGGATCGAGGGTGTCCGGGTCCATGCGCTGCAGCTCGCTGGCGCGCAGCCGTACGGCCTCCGGTCCAAGGGCCTCGAGCATCGTCTGTTTCTCGTTGACGGGGAACTGGCCCGTGAAGGCGACCAAGTCGTCCAGCGTCCCCCCGTTGGCGTGGTGCTGGCGCAGGGCATCTCGCAAAAAGACGAAGAAGCCGTAGAACGGCGTCTGCTGGAAGCGGGGCGGCTGGGTGATGTAGAGCGGCGGGTCTTCCAGAAAGAGGCCCTGCACCCAGTCAGGTTCGTGGACGGCCGCCCAGACGGCGATCATGCCGCCCAGCGAGTGTCCGACCACGATAGCCGGTCCGCCGACGACGCGCTGTAGGAAGGCCGCCACGTCCCGGCCATAGTCTGGGATTTGATATGCGCCGGGCGTGCGACCCGACAGGTTGTGCCCGCGCAGGTCGAGGGCGTAGACGTGTGCCCCTTGCGCCAATGTCGGCATCAGCGGCAGGAAGCTGGTATGTGAGCCGGTGATGCCGTGGAGGATGACCAGGGCTGGGCCTGGTCCAGGCGCCTCGGCGTAGTGGATGGGCACTTCCTCCAGGTCAACTGTGCGGTATTGGACCATGATATGCGCTCCTTTCTGAGCGTATTGGCTCGCCACTCAAGCCCATGAAACTGGCTGCCACTGCCACGCGTCGCCGCACTTCGCGATCCGCCCGAGATTAGGGAACGGCCCGAGGTGATGGCCGAACACCAGCGTGTGCTCCTCCGCGGCGCGCGCGAAGAACCGCCGGCGCGCTTCATCCGCCAATCCGGCATCCATGTCAATGTCTGCCGCCCATTCCGGGTGCTCGAGGAAGAGCGGATGCACTACGACGTCGCTGATGTTATGGATCGTCTGACCGCCCGCGGCGATCGTGACCATCAGGTGCCCAGGTGTGTGGCCAAGGGCCCGTTCGAAGCGAATGCCCGACATCACTTCCTCGTCGCCTTCTACGAGGGTGACGCGCTCGGCAATCGCATGCAAGGCCTTTCTGGCGATGGCGATCAATTGCTCAAGATGCTCGCGCAGGGCCCTCGCTCCGACCACCGCAGGATCCACCGACATCCAGTAATCCCACTCCTGTCGCGCCACATAGTAGTGGGCGTTGGGGAAGACCAGCCGGCCTTCAGCGTCCAGCATCCCTCCGACATGATCGGGATGGGCATGTGTGATGAGTACCGTGTCAACCTCGCGCGGCTCCATGCCTGCGGCCAACAGACTGGGTACCAGCAGATTGGTACGCGACGTGCTGTGATCGAGGCCCGGGAAGGCCTGATCGCCTGGGTTCCCCAGGTCGCCGGCGCCCACATCGCAGAGCACCGCGTTGCGCCCCCTTCTGACCAGGAGCAGGGTGTACGGTACGAAGAGTTGGCGCGCAGGCAGGTTGTATCGTGTTGCACCTTCCGGCGACACCCTCCCGAATATCATGGCTGCGGGGTAATTGATCCCGCCATCGCAGAGCGCCAGCAGCTCCGCCTCGCCGATGACCTGCCTGTGGAACTGAGCAGTCGGTGGCTCCAGTGGTTGATCTCCTGTCTTCATGGCTCCTCGTATAGAAGCGATTAGGGGCAGTGACTCGTGTTTGAATCCAGCTAACCGTGCGCTGTGCCGTCGCGCGCGCGACGGCACAGCCACTGTCCACTGATCAGTTGCTCCGGATGACGCCGCGCAGCTTTCCAGCAGCAGTGCCAAAGCGAGCATCTCCCACAAACTCCCTCGACAGTCTACCGGTGGTCCCGACGTACTTGCCCGTACCGCCGGCAATGCCCCACTCCTCCTGCACGCGGATCGTCGGGAAGGAGAAACAGGCTGCGCCCGAGGTGCGATGCAACCTCAACGACCGTCTGCAAAGGTCAGGACGGCCGAGCCGCCAACGCCAGTAGAGCTGTTGCGACCACAGCCGACCGGGACGCGAGCCAGGTTCTGGAACACGGAGGTTGTGTAGGTGAAAGCTCCGAGCTCAGTTTCCTCAATCCCGCTGCCGGTCTCCTCGACCACAAAGAGGCCCGATCCGCCAATATCCCCTGCGATCTCGAAAACCCCCGTGAATGCTGTCTCAAAGGCATTTGCCGTTGGCTTGGCTGCCGCCTGGGTTGCGGTCAGGCCGACCAGCATGACCGCAACCAGCAGGGCCATCAGTCCAAGCCTTCTTCTGGAATCTGCCAGACTCACAATCACATTCCCTTTGCCGGTCATTGAACTTGCCTCCTTTCCGATTGATGCAGGTGTTCAGAAGATGGATGATCCAGCGCTACCGGCAGCCCGGCCTCGATCCAGGCCTGCACGCCGCCCGCCAGGATGCTCACGTTGGTGAAGCCCATATCGTGCAGCAGTTTGCCGCCCAATGCACCCAACGGACCAAGGATGCAGGTGGTGATGATGGGCCGTGAGCGGTCGGCCAGGCGCGGATCGCGCCTGACCTCAAGGAGCAATCGGGCCGCGTGTGATGGCGGTCAGCGACTCGATGACGCCGAACTGCTTGATGCTCACGTTGGTGTACTGGGGAACGTCCCCGAGCATGGCCGCGACCTGTGCGGCGAAGCCTTGCGCAGCAGCAGCGTGCAAAGCACGGCCGCGCGGCGCGATTTGGTTTCTCTTCCGTTGTTGATGCGGTTCACGGTTTCCTCTTGAAAGTGCGGTTCTGAACGTGCGTTTGTCGGATTTGCTGTTTCTGCGCAGTACTACCTCGTCTTCAGCCACTGTTTTTCCCTAAAGACAGAACGGTCTCGCCCCGCGCCCTCACATGGCCGGGATCAGCCCAAGCTGCTGGTACATGCCCAGCCAGTCCAGGTTGTCCCACCGTTCGACGATCTTGCCGTCGGCGATGCGGCGCATCACCAGCCCAGCCATGACGAAACGCTTGCCCGTCGGCGGAATGCCCCGCCATTCGCCGAGGTGCATCCCGACCACCTCCAGACGCGTGGCCACCCGATCCCCCTCCGCGACCTGATCCAGCACGCGGATCTGGACGTCAGGCCCCGCGATATGCTGCCCCTGCATCTGCGCCACCAGGTCTGAGGGGCTGACCACACGCCCGTCCCCTTCCGTGACCTGTTGGCCGAACAGCTCATCCGCGATGGCGGCGTTCCCTCCGGCCCAGAATTCCTCTTGCTCGCGGCGTGCGAGCGCCTTATT
>VGYL01000760.1 GCA_016872975.1 Planctomycetota bacterium | reverse complement strand
AGACGCCCCTGCACCAGGCCGCATGGCTCGGTCACAAGGAAATGGTTCAGTTGCTGCTACAGAGCGGCGCGAAGGTCAACACCGTCATGCGAACCACGGGGCATGGGGCCACTGCCTGCTTCGCTCCACTCCATAACGCTGTCATTGGTGGAAGGTCGGAAGTTGGCAAGGTGCTCCTTGCCAATGGTGCAGACCCAAATGCCAAAGATGGGCGCGGACTGACACCGCTGGACCACGCCGCCATGCGTGGCGACCGAGTGGTTTTTGAGATTCTCAACACTACTGGTGCTGAAGGACAATACGAGTTGCGACAGTGAGGCTCCAGGGATGTTGATCCTGCGCTGCTGAACGGGTAGAATGGGGCGCAGGTCAAGATAGTGGGATAGGACGGAGTGATCGGCGTTGACGATTCCTGGTCTTGGAGGCATTTCGCGATGCAGTGAGGACCGGCCTGAGCGGGCCGGTGGAAGGGAGGGAGTATGATTGAGCAGGAATTGCAGAAGTACTTCGGGTTCGGCTCTTTTCGCGCGGGACAGAGAGAGGTCATCGCGCGGATTGTGGCCAGGCAATCGGCGGGGGCGATCTTTCCCACCGGGGCGGGCAAGTCGCTGTGCTATCAGCTTCCTGCCCTGATGCTGCCGCACCTGACGCTGGTGGTCTCGCCGCTGTTGGCCCTGATGAAGGACCAGGTCGATTTCCTGGCGGGCCGTGGGATTCCCGCCGCGCGGCTCGATTCGACGCTCGCCACGGACGAGTACGGGCGGATTCTGGGACGAGCCAAGAGCGGCGAGCTGAAGATCCTGATGATCTCGGTCGAGCGCTTCCGGAATGAGCGGTTCCGGTCGCACCTGCAGAAGATGAACGTCTCCTTGCTCGTGGTCGATGAGGCCCACTGCATCTCCGAATGGGGGCACAACTTCCGTCCCGAATACCTGAAACTCCCGGCCTACCGGCGGGAATTCGGCATTCCCCAGGTCCTGCTGCTGACCGCGACCGCGACCGAGCCGGTGATCGGGGACATGTGCGCCAAGTTTGACGTGCCTCGAGAGAATGTTACCGTGACCGGGTTCTACCGGCCCAATCTCTTCTTGCAGGTGACCCCCATCCCGGAGTCCCGCAAGGAGGCGCACCTGCTGGAGCGTCTCCAGGAGTCGCCGAAGGCCCCAACCATCGTCTACGTGACCCTGCAGAAGACCGCCGAGCGGATCTCGGATTTCCTGTACAGCAGAGGCATCATCTCCTGTCCGTATCACGCGGGAATGGAGTCCCAGGAGCGGGAACGGATTCAGAACGAATTCCTGGCGGGCCAGATCGATTGCGTTGTCGCGACCATCGCCTTTGGCATGGGCATCGATAAGAAGGACATTCGGCGGGTGATCCATTATGACCTGCCCAAGTCCATCGAGAGCTACAGCCAGGAGATCGGGCGGTCCGGCCGCGACGGCGGGCCCTCGTTCTGCGAAGTGCTGGCGAACCGGGACAATATCAGTGTCCTGGAGAACTTCATCTATGGGGATACGCCCGAAAAAGAGTCCGTTCAGAAGCTGCTGCACACGATCCAGCAGCATCCGGATCGGACCTGGGAAATCCGGCCGATCGCGCTGTCCTATGAACTCGACATCCGCGTGCTTCCGCTGAAGACCCTGCTGGTGTACCTGGATATGGAAGGCATCATCGAACCCAGGTATACCCGCTTCGATGAGTATGCGTTCAAATACCGGGTGCCGCCTTCGGATATTGCGGAGCAGTTCCAGGGGGAGAGGAAGGAGTTTGTCCAGGCGGTTCTGCAAGGGTGTCATACCAAAAAGACCTGGACTCATATAGACATACCAGGGATTCTGCACGCGTATGCCCGGGCCGATCGGCAGCGGGTCATTGTGGCGCTGGAGTACTTCTCCAAAAAGGGGTGGATCGAGTTGCAGGCGAAGCAGGAGGTGGAGGCGTACGAGATCCTGACCCGGGATTTTGACCTTGGTACCCTCAGCGGCAGGATGTGCGGGCTCTTCGCCACGAAGGAGAACCAGGAGATCCGGCGAATCCACGCCATGGTGGACTTCTTCGAGAGCGATTCCTGTATCAGCCGGAGCTTGGCCCGCTATTTCGGGGATGACATCGAAAGGGACGGTTGCGGGCATTGCTCCTTATGCAAGACCGGCCGGGCAGTCCTTGCTCAGACCGTGAAGCGAAAGCCTCTCACCGCGTTCCCTTTCCACGAACTGACGGGCGAATTCGTCCGAGTGGCACGGGGCCAATGCTCAGTGCCGAGCGTCACGAAGTTCCTTTGTGGGATCTCCTCTCCGGCATTCATGAAGCTCAACGCCAGGAAACTCCCTCACTTCGGCGCTCTGGAACGGTATCCTTTCCTGGAGGTCCGAAGGTGGGTGGCCGACTGCCTGAAACCGCAACGGTGAGGGGGCTGATCGCGACTTGCGTAACGCGAGCGCCGGGGGCGAGCAGGCATCCTGGAACAGCGGCCGATGGGATTCGAACCCACAACATCTACCTTGGGAAGGTAGCACTCTACCATTGAGCTACGGCCGCAGAACGGCTTCTATCGCACCTATTCTATGCCTTGGGCCGCCGACTGTCAACTGGAAAAACCGCCCGGCCGATCTGCGTAATCCGTAGCGGATGGATAGAGGCTGGGGGGAGGATCGGTCGCGCCCAGGCATGGCCTTCACCGGCGTTCGCTCCGGATTGCGGATTACCGCAACGGGACAGAGTAAAGTCCCAATAAAATTCTCTCTCTTTCTTGATTTTCCGCTTGACTTTTTCTGCCGCATAGGGGATAATACGGGGGTATTTACCGAAGCCTTGGCTGGAGTTTTGTAAGAAAAGGCTACAGTTCGAGGCGGCAGGAGGCAGGGACGCGGTGGAGGTTGCGTGTGAGAACGCCCAAGTTATATTCCGCCGGTGTTGTTCCCTCAGAAGTAACGGCAAGAGGCCCAGAGTGATTCTGTGGCAGAGATCTTGTTGTGTGGATGTTATGGGTCCGCGCGTCTCTTCCGCAGGTCCGGGCAAATACCATGACGTGAGGTGGGAGGTTTGACCAAGGGACAGGAGATCTTGAACGAGCGGGTAGGGATTGCGCAGTGGAAGTGGTGTGGTCCTCGCGATGTCAGGTAGGATCTTCCGTCAGGGGTGGCCTCTCGGCCGGATAGGCTAGGGTGCGAATGCGGTGAGAGCGTTGTTGCCACGAGCAGGGAGGCGGCGCATGGAAAGCAGCGTCACCGTATTTCGCGGAAACGAAAGAACGAAGGAGGCAACTGATGAGAAACAAGCGTATCACATTGTGCTGGCTGGCCGTCGTGCTCTGCGCGATGGGTCCGGCTTGGGGGGATGCCTTTACGGCAGGGGGCGGGCGGCTCGTAGCCCTGCAAAACAACGACGGGGGCTGGGACTGGCCGCTGTCCGACGGTAATCGCAACATCGGCAGCGCCCACAACATTGTGGCCCCGGTAGGCATGGGACTGGCGCAGGCTTACGGCATGGAGGCCGCGTCCAGTGTTCAGGCGGCCTTGCTGAAGGCCGGAACGTATCTTCTGCTGAAGGGCCCGCGCCAGATCGTGCCGGAGGATGGCTACTTCGCCGCGGCTTTGGACGGGATTCTCGGGGGCACCAAGTACACGGATCACGTCAAGAACAATTTTTTCAAGCCGCTGGCGACAGGGACATTCCCGTACTGGGGTGAGTGGACGGTGCGGGTCGACACCACCTGGTATCTGGGAAACCTCCGTCTGATGCGAATCGATCAAGGTCTGCCCAACTTGGGCGCGTTCGATTGTGGGATGGGACTTCACGCAGCGCGGGCCGTCGGGATGGACACCAAGCCCTGGATCGCGGCCACCAAGGCCGCGC
>VGYL01000759.1 GCA_016872975.1 Planctomycetota bacterium | reverse complement strand
AAACGACTGCCGCGACTGCCCGCGCTATCCACGCTCCTATCCGGCTCATCTTGCTCTCCTTCAAATATGCGTCTATCCGTACATTCTATGGCAGATCCGGACGTCCTGTTCCGTGACGGTCTCAGGGAAATACCTGGGTTGCCGTAGGGAGATCGCCAAGAAAAATCTTTTTCACGGAACAGAATTGGGGCGATGGTGCTCCCTTGCATTGACGATAATGATCTGATATGCTGATATGGTCGCTGTTATTGGCCCCGAGGGCCGCTGCGCGGCATGGGCAGGCTCGGCCTTGCCGGCGGCGACTCCGGTTGTGGGCAGGAGGATTGGAGATTTCATCCGATACGAACAGCCGCAACAAGATACTTCCAAGAGAGCAGGAGAAATCGGTCATGCGCAAACGTAGAGGCTTCACCTTGATCGAGCTACTGGTGGTCATTGCCATTATCGCCGTGCTATTGGCGATTCTGATTCCCTCGCTGGGCAAGGCGCGGGAAAAGGTCAAGGACACCTCGTGCAAGTCCAACCTCAAGAACGTCGGTCTGGCCTTGGCGATGTACCTGGACGCCTACGACCGCAAACTGCCGCCGGCGAATTCCGCCAACGGGTTCCTCTGGTACGACAACACCGGCAATCGGTATACGCCGGGCAACGCCGTCAGCAACACCTACTGGGGAGTCTACTACTGGGATTACCTCAAAGACACGAAGATCTTCGGCTGTCCGAGTTTGCAGCGGGTGCCCGAAGGATTGATCTACTCCTATGGCAATCAGGACCCGGCGAAAGTGATTCAGAATGCCGGATTCGGTCTGAACTATCACTCCCGCGGCCGGGGGCGGAATGTCAATACGATCCACCGGCTGGATGAATTCCTCTTTTGCAGCGATCACGCCGAGCCCCGGCCCGAGGGCAGCACGGACGACTGCTTCCATAACAATGATGTCAAGGGCGCCATGAATCTGACGTCCTACCGCCAGGGCGGCAGCCGGGCCTTCAGCTATCGGCAGATCTTCCGACACAACATTCGCTACAACCAGCCCTACAAGACGGGTGGGCGCGCCAACATCTTGTGGCTGGACGGGCATGTCAGTTTCCTGGAGGAGACGACCGGCGACGATGTGCGACGCCGGTGGTACACCGGGGATAAGAATTGAGCCATCCCTTATCGGTGGCATTGACCGGATATCCCGATGATACGGTCGCAAGAAGGCATTTCCACGAGAGTAGGAGAAATTGGTCATGCGCAAACGAAAAGGCTTCACCCTGATTGAGTTGCTGGTCGTCATTGCCATCATCGCCGTGTTGTTGGCGATCCTGATCCCGTCGCTGGGCAAGGCGCGGGAAAGGGTCAAGGACACCTCGTGCAAGTCCAACCTGAAGAACGTTGGTCTGGCGGTCTTGATGTATCTGGACGCCTACGACCGCAGACTGCCGCCGGCGAATTCCGCCAACCAGCTTCTCTGGTATGATTCGGCCGGCAATCGGTACACGCCGACTAACGCGCCCGGCAGCGCATACTGGGGCGTCTATTACTGGGAGTACCTCAAGGATACCAAGATCTTCGGTTGTCCCAGCCTGCAGCGGGTGCCCGAAGGGTTGATCTATACGTACGGCGGCCAAGACCCGGCGAAACTGATTCAGAACGCGGGGTTCGGCCTGAATTACCACGAGAGGGCCCGGGGCCGCAACACCATGACCATCTACCGGCAGGATGAATTCCTCTTTTGCAGCGACCACGCCGAGCCCCGGCCCGATGGTGGCACGAGCGACTGCTTCCACAACAACGACGTCAAGGGCGCCATGAATCTGACGTCGTACCGCCAGGGCGGCAGCCGCTATTTCAGCTATCGGCAGATCTTCCGACACAACATTCGCTACGCCGACGCCCATCGCACGGGCGGTCGTTCCAACATCCTCTGGCTGGACGGTCACGTCACCCACCTGGAAGAGACGACCGGCGATAACGTGCCGCTCCGCTGGTACACCGGGGACAAGCCCCGGCGCTGAGCCGCCGCTTGAGGCCCCGGGGTATTTGCCCGCGGGCCGGAGTCTCCAACAGGGCCGTTGCCGTTTCGGGCGACGGCCCTTTCTCTTCAACGACCCGGTAGAAGGCTAAGAGAGGAAGCCACAGAGGTCACAGAGAACACAGAGAACACAGAGAGAAGAAGAAGGTAAGAGGGTAGGAAGGTAGGAACAGCAGAGCCTCGCAGCGGCTTCTTACCTTCTCACCATCCTACCCTCTTACCTTCCTCTTCTCTGTGCCCTCTGTGTCCTCCGTGGCCCAGATTCCTGTCTAGCCTTTGAGCGGATCGTTGTTTCCATTGCTCTGTCTCCTTGTGTCGAGTGCCTCCCCCGGATACACTGGGCGCCGAAAGGGCCACAGGGGCAGTCGCGTTGGAGAATGGCCATGAAGAAGCGGCGTCGGGCAGTTCCCGCGGGGTGGTTGGTTTCGTTCGTTCTTCTGCAGGGGGTCTGGGGGGCCGGGCCCGGTGGCGGTTCGCCTGTCGCGGCCGGTGCGCGGATCGATCGGGTGGCGCTGGTGTCGCGGCATAACGTCGTTTTGAAGCGGCCCGATCCGCTGACGCCGCTGAGTGTGGGCAACGGCGAGTTCGCGTTCACCGCGGATATCACGGGCCTGCAGACGTTTCCCGCGTACCACGAGCAGGGGACGCCGCTGGGTACGTTGTCCCAGTGGGGCTGGCACAGCCTGCCCAATCCCCAGGGCTACCGGATGGCGGATGTTCTGGAGGAATACGAGGTCGCCGGACGCCGGGTGCCGTATGCGTCGGGGCGGGGCCCCACACGGGAATACTCGCCCGCCGCCGAGTGGCTGCGCGCCAACCCGCACCGGCTCGACCTCGGGCGCATCGGTCTGCGCCTGACCCGGAGCGATGGAACGCCAGCGACGATCGAAGATCTGGCGAATCCGTTGCAGACCCTCGATTTGTGGACCGGGCTGCTGTGCAGCCGGTTCGAGTGGGAGGGAGCGCCCGTCCGGGTCCTGACCGTCTGCCATCCGACGCGCGACCTGCTGGCAGTGCAGGTGGAATCGTCCCTGCTGGGGCAAGGACGGCTGGCCGTTTCGCTCGCCTTTCCGTACGGCAGCGCCGAATGGCGGGTCGCGGCGGACTGGAATCGTCCGGACCGCCACGTGACACGCGCACGCATCGCGGGCCACCAGGCGGACTTCACCCGGATTCTCGATGCGGATCGGTACCATGTCCGTGTTCTCTGCTCGGCAGGAGGGCGGACTGAAGCCCGGACGCAGCACGAATACGAGATCGGCTGCCCCCAAGGCCGGTCTCTGGAGATCCTGTTGGCCTTCGCGCCTGCGGAAATGGCCGAGCCGCTGCCGTCGTTTGACACGGTCCGGGCGGAGGCGGCCGAGCACTGGCACCAGTTCTGGATGAGTGGGGGAGCCATCGACTTCTCCGCCTGCGCCGACCCGCGCGCCGCCGAGCTGGAACGGCGGGTCGTGCTCTCGCGGTATTTGACGGTGATCCAGTGTGCGGGGTCGCGTCCGCCGCAGGAGACGGGACTGGTCCACAATAGCTGGTTCGGCAAGTTTCACCTGGAGATGCACTGGTGGCACGCGGTGCATTTCGCCTTGTGGGACCGGTTGCCGCTTCTGGAGCAGAGTCTGGCCTGGTACGGGTCGATTCTGCCGCAGGCAAGAGCGGCCGCCGAAGTGCAGGGCTATCGCGGGGTTCGCTGGCCCAAGATGACCGCGCCCGACGGCCGGGACAGCCCCAGTGAGGTGGGCGTTTTTCTGGCTCATCCGGCTTTAGCGTACTTCCATAATGGAGGCACGCCCGAAGCGGTCGTGCGAAGGAGATTTTCCGCTTTGGGCCAATAGCATGGTA
>VGYL01000758.1 GCA_016872975.1 Planctomycetota bacterium | reverse complement strand
CCGGTGCCGTGGTCGGTGACCACCGAGGAGAGAGTGGTGTTGCCGGTGAGCCAGGGATTGTCGGGCAGACCGGCAATCCCGCCGCCGTTGGAGGTCAACTCTCCGCTGTAGGTGGTTGGACCGGCCTGTGCCAGCGTACCGAGAGCGGCCACCAGAAACATCGAGACAATACTTCTGCGCACCATCATCATAACGTACCCCCCAAGCTATGTGTTGTCGGATCGGATGGGACGGCCACACGGTCGTAGTCCGAGCCGAACCCCCATTGCGAATTGTTTCAGTCTACAGAGAAGATCAGAACATTCGGCGTCTACGCAGCCAGGAGACTACGCCGGTGCCGAGACTGCCCAGAAGGATGGCGCCCGGGGCCGGCGGATCGAAGTCCGAGGCGGTGAACCCCGCGTTGCGGAGGGCGACGGTGTCGCCGTCTTTGGCGTGGAAATCGCCCCATACGGGCGCCCGGTCGCTGAGGAAGGAGACGATCCAATCGCAATTGCTCAGGCCGTCTCCGTTGGTGAACTTGATGGCCCACATCGAGTCCGCCATGCCGGGGTCGCCGGCCGTCGGATAGGCCGCCGGTTGTCCGATGTCCGGCGTCCCCGCCAGGACATTCAGGAAGTTGGCGGCGGTGAACGTCGGCGAGACTTCGACGGTCATGTGGCTGATTTCCCGCGATGTGTCGGGGACCGTCAACTGGCAGGCGTAGGTGTAAGTCCCGGCGTCGTCGTCGGTGACCGCCCAGGAGAAAGTCGTGTTGCCCGTGAGCCAGGGATTGTCGCCCAGACCGGCAATCCCACCGCCGTTGGACGTCAGCTCTCCGCTGTAGGTGGTGGGACTGGCCTGTGCCAGCGTACCGAGAGCAGCCACCAGACACGTCGAGACAATGCTTCTGCGCGTCATCATACCGTACCCCCCAAGACCTGTATCATCGGATCAGACGAGACAGCCAGATGACCGTACTCTGAACCGAACCCCCAATGAAGAATTGTAAGCTTACTATATCCGGTTTCGACTTGTAAGTCAAGAGGGCGGCCGACGAATCGTGCGGAAACTACCTATTTTTTTCGGGTAGCCCGTGCACGAGCATCGGCGTGAGGATTTTTCCGGACCGTGTGGGGCGGCCGGGAGAAAAAAATTGGTGGTTACCGCAAGAAGGGATCTTCCACCTCCCTGTCTGAGGGCCTGCGGAATGCGGCGGGCGGGGAGACGGGAAGTCGGTGGTAGAGGCTTATTGTCCGGCGACGGCGTGGTTGCCGAGCTTACCGGTACGCGTGCCGCGCGGGATACGGTCGGCCCCGGCCTTGATATAACCCCGTCGTCTCATACAATCGGCAAGGACGCTCTGCTCGTACCGCTCGCGCCAGGCCTTCTGGAGGTCCCGCGGGTCGGCGGCAGGCTGGACGGGCTCGCGGGGCAGGCCCTTCGGCGCGGACAGGTCCGCCGGCGGAGGGACACGATTATAGTGTTGATCGGTGATCATGTCGGCGGCCGTCTGGCGTGCCTTATCCCGACATTCCAGGAGATCGGTCTTCGCCTCCTCGACGGTCCGCTCCGGATGGTACCAATACGAGGTGGGGCTGGAGCATCCGGCGCCCAGCAGGGACACGGCGATTGACAACACAACCAGGGCCTTCATGATACAACATCCCCCATCATCTGGGACCAATCCCCATCGACTATGCCGGAACGAAAGAGACGCGCCCGGATCACGGTTGCGCCGGCGCGGGCGCCGCCGTCGTGGCTCCCGGCTGCGGCGGGTCGGGCAGGGCCAGCGGCGCTGAGCGTTTGTCCTGAGCCGATCCATACGTGACGCTGAAGCGTGCGGACAAGACGCCGGGCTGATTCGCACTGCCGAGGAGCCGATCGTGTTCCGCCTGGAGCGCGTTCAAATCGCCGGTCTCCACGGCGCGCTGAATGCCGGCCTGCGGTCCGCCGAGCAGTTTGCCGAGGCATTGCTGCTCTGTCTCCAGCAGCACCGAGGCCAGATGGGTCGTCGAGAGGCCCCGGAGACGATTGTCACGCAGGCCGCGAATGTAGCGCTGGATGGCATAGGAATAGAGCTGGCAGAACCGCAGGGCGAGGGGCTGACCGGCCGTGCCGCCCGCGGCGAGCCTGGCCGACAGCAGCTTCAGAATCCCCGTGTCCACGAGCTCGTACCGGACGGTCCAATCGGCATACGATTGGATCCGGACGTCCGCGATGTCCAGGAGCAGGTCCTGCGTCGGCGTGGTGTCGTATCGGCCCGCGAATTGGGCCATCAAGTGCAGGACCTCCGGGCTGCTGGTCGGGACGACCGGGCGGCTGGCGTCGATGATCTTGCGGGCCAGCGGCCCCGCCGTGCTCTGATCCTGGCTGATCTTGTCCCAGACGCCCGGGTTGGTGGCCACGCGGAGCGCCCAATATCGGACGGTGCTGTTCTCATGCCCGATCAGGCCCAAGCCCAGATCGACCAACTGCGGATCGTTCAACTCGCCGGCCAGGATCAGCAGGTTGGTGAAGACCTTGAACCGCCGGGCGGGATCGAGGATTTCGTCGGTGGCGTAGCCGAAACCCTTGCCGATCTCGCGATGGACCGCGTCCGAGAACCGTTGGGCGTACTGGGCCTGGGAGATCTGACGGCTGACGATGGCAGCACGGGTCTTCGCCACTTCGGTGAAATCGGTGGTGCGAACGAGCCGTCCGACCGCGTCGCTGACGAAGGCGTCGATGATCTCCATGTCCGCCTGGGTCAGGACGTCCTTCTTGATGACCTCCTCGATCCGGCGACTATCGACCTGGGCTCGGGAGTCCGTCACCAACGTCAAGACCAGACCACCGACGAGGATGGCCAAAAACGCGCGTTGTACACTCATTTCGTTAGCATCCCTTTCAATGAGCCCCGGTTATTTTATCCAAATTAACGCCTCGGCCCCTTTTTGTCAAGCGAAATTGACCGTTTGCCTGGTAGACGTGGAAGGCAGAACAGTCCAGGCCCGCGTAAACGCGGAACCCAAACGCCTTCAACACCGAACCTGCGATTGCCCCGGGTAGGAAAACCGGCCTCTTGCCGGGCCCGGCGCGCGCGGATAAGATAGCCTCCGATCGAAAGTCGTATGAATCGTGATTGCCGGTGTGCCGGCGCACAGGGGGCAAGATGTCGCAAGTGGTTCCACTCCGTCCCGCGGTGTTTCTGGACCGGGACGGCACACTGATCGAGGATCGCGGGCACCTGGCCGACATTTCCGAGGTGGTGTTCTATCCGGAAACGGTCGAGGCCCTGCGGCGGCTCCAGGAGCGTTTTCTCCTGTTCCTCGTCACCAACCAGTCGGGGGTGGCCCGGGGGCTGCTCACCCCGGAGGACGTAAACCGGGTGAACGCCCGGGTCGTCACGTACCTCGCCGAGCACGGCATAACCCTCACCGCAGTCTACGTCTGTCCGCATCAGCGGGCCGACGGCTGCCGGTGCATCAAGCCCAATCCGCATTTTCTGCACCAAGCCGCCGCCGCGCACGGCGTCGATCTGCGCCGCTCCTTCACGGTCGGCGACCACCCGCACGATGTGGACCTCGCCCGCTCCGTCGGCGCCCGCGGCGTCTACGTTCGGACCGGGCACGGGGAGAAGCATCTCGCGGAGCTGCCGCCGGACGAGATCGTCGTCGCCGGAATCGCCGAGGCCGCCGACCGGATTCTCGAATTGATAATGGATTGTGGATAATTGATGATTGGAAGAAGAAGCCGGGCCTCTCTCAATAATCGATTATCGATCATCAATCATCGATTCTCAAGACGGCGGCGCCCTGGGTTTTGCCCTCTTTGACCAGTTGCAGGGCTTCGTTGGCCTGCTCCAGGGGGAATTCCTGGACCTGGGGGCGGATGGGGAT
>VGYL01000757.1 GCA_016872975.1 Planctomycetota bacterium | reverse complement strand
TGGGCAGACCCGGCTGTTCGCCTCTTCCCCGAAGCTCAACGCACAAGAGCAGAACATCTTCGTCCGCGTACAGAGCTGTACGTGAATCTCCAGGCCGACGACCACCTTGTACGTCAGATCACTCATGATTCGGAACCCGCTGTGCGCAACATACCCTATGCAGTGGATAGCACCGCCAAACATGCGTAGGTTCCCAAATGGGAAAAAGACTGCATTTACGAACCCCCTTCACGGTCCCGCTTCGATGGGACTTGTTCATCCCCGCCCCCACGGCCAGAGAACGTATGCATGCACAAGGTTGCGCCACCGTATCATCTCCAGAATCGCACGGAAAGTCAAAATAACGCACGATATGCGATCAAACAACGCTTCGTGTGATTATTTCGTGTGTTTGCAAACATAGAACGCTCCACGGCCTTTGCCAACTGACTCCAGATCGCCATTCAAACACATCTTGGAAAGCAGATAGTACGCCTGCGGCTCGGTGATTTGGCACAACTCCGCCGCCTTCTTGCGTGTCATTCGGCCGTCTATCCCCACCGCGTCCAGCACCATCTGTCGCTGCTGGATCCTGTCAAATCCACGTGCTCGCACATAGCCCGGGACCGCGCCGAGACGACGGTACAGCACCGCTGCCAAATGGTAGACCCGGCCGCGTCTCTCACCGCGCGCTTCGATAAGTCCTCGCTCGTGGAGTGACCCCAGAACAGATCGGGCTTGCGAAATCCCTTTCTGGATCAGCTTGCCGGCTTGCTGGGAGTCGATCCGCCGTTCGAAAAACAGTGTATTCAAGACCAGCACCTCGTCCAGATTGAGAGGGGAACCCGCCTTGTCCTGCTCATACACAAACGCGGCGAAGTGCAACGACGCTTCACCGCCACGCAGTACGACCCGCACTCCCGTCGAATCGCTTCGCAGGTAATCCGGGGCCGGCCGCCCGTAGCGGAGTTGGCCCATGTAGATCCTATCCACCCCGCGCCCGGTCTGTTCGACAAGACCAATCCTCCGGAACGCCTCCGCCAAGCGAGGATTTCGGGGCTTCGGCTCATGCACCAGAATGTTGTCCACCGTGATCCCCTCGGGGAATCCGCCGGGGCTGGTGATCAGGAGATGATCCGCCTGCCACTGTACATAAATGGCGTCGCGCCGGGTGTAATCTCGGTGCAGCACGGCATTATTGACCGCTTCCCGAAAGCCTTCGGGTGAGTAGTCCGGAATGGGGATCCGAAACAAACCGACCGTCACCTCCCGTTCTTGGTTCCGGACCACCAAACGCCTCTCCAGTTCCTCCAGCACCATAAGCAATGGACCGTGAAAGGCCTCGTTGACTTTCACGTTGCCCTGCCCGTCCAGAACCTGGAAGAACACCTCATGCGTGGGGACAACCTCACGTAGGACCTCCTCTCGTCCCAGCAGGAGCAGACCGGCAAGAGTGGGAACCAGACGACCATTCTTGGTCTCCACCAAACGCAGAGCCTTCGCAAGTTCCTGTGTCTCCAGTGCCAGGAGGCTTTGGTCGCCGTGCAGTCGTGATATGGTCTGCCGCATCCGCTCAAAGGCCAGGGGATCGAGGTCCTCAAACGATGTGGCATCCAACACCTGGGCCGAGAAATCCAGCAATCCCAAAGCGACTCTGCGCGAACGCTGATCCCTCGGATAGAACGGAACGGTCTGAGGGCGACCACGCGAACCGACCGCGCGACGCACCGACTTGCCCGCAGCCGTAGCGCACGGCTCCGGGTACAGATCGACTTCAACGCCAATGACCAAGCCCTGGGGGTGGGGCACTACCGAGACGCGTGTGTTGATACTGGGAACCGTATTGTTGAAGATGGCGGCTTGAAGCTCGAAAGGATCGGTGGTTTTGCCATGTCTGGGCTTCGCGCCGGTCACAGTCCCATCGTCCTCGACTCCAATCAAGAGAACGCCACCTTCGGTATTGGCAAGCGCGACGACCTCCTCGTAGATCTCGTTATCTCCGATCTGGCGGCGATCGGACTTGAACTCCCGCTGGAGGGCCTCGCCAGCAGCGATCAATCCTTCGAGTTGTGTCACATCAATCATCGCAGATAAAAAGCAAATTCTGATACGACCAAATTCGCTCGTGCCACGCAGACCTCCCCGCCGCACATAAGAGCCTGATTACAGCCCTCTCATCCTGCCGCAGGGGGTCTTCTCGCGTGCCAGTCCGTCCGGGCCTCGTGCATGCGGGCGATTTGCAGCAGTTTGGCCTCAGTGAAGGCGGGCGACACGATCTGCAGGCCGATGGGCAGACCGGCCTCATCGAAGCCGCAGGGGACACTGATACCGGGAATGCCCGCCAGGTTGACCCCGACCGTGTAGATATCCGCCAGGTACATCTTCAGCGGGTCATCCACCTTCTCGCCGGAACGGAACGCGGTGGTGGGTGAGACCGGCATCATGATGCAGTCGCACTGCTGAAACGCCCGGACGAAGTCGCTGCGGATGAGGTTTCGCACCTTGAGGGCCTTGAGGTAATAGGCGTCATAATAGCCGCTCGAGAGCGCGTACGTCCCGAGCATGATGCGCCGCTTGACCTCTTTGCCGAAGCCTTCCTCCCGCGACTTGGTATAGACCTCGACATAGTCGTTGGCGTTTTCGCTGCGATAGCCGCAGTGAACCCCGTCGTAGCGGGCCAGGTTGCTCGAGGCCTCGGCGGTCGCGATCACGTAGTACGCCGCAATGGCATAGTCGAGGTGCGGCATATCGATCTCGACGATCTCCGCGCCGGCTGCGCGGTACCCTTCCACTGCTTCCTCAATGGCCTTTCGGACCGCCGGCTCGGCCCCGGCATTGAAGGCGGAGGCGACGCCGATCTTGAGGTCCCGGACCGGCTCCTCCAGCCCCGCCAGGTAGTCGCTCACCGGCGTGACCTGCTCGTCGACGCTGGTGCTGTCGGCCGGATCGTGTCCGGCGATCACATTCAGCAGCAACGCCGCATCGGTCACGGTGGCGGTAACGGGCCCGATCTGGTCGAGGCTGGAGCCGTAGGCCACCAGGCCGTAGCGGGAGACCCGGCCATACGTCGGTTTGAGTCCGACGACGCCGCAGAAGCTGGCCGGTTGGCGGATGGAGCCGCCCGTGTCCGAACCCAGCGCCGCGGAACACATCCGGGCCGCCATCGCCGCCGCCGAGCCGCCGCTGCTGCCGCCCGGCACCCGCGCCGGGTCCCATGGATTGACGGTTTTGCCCAAGGCCGAGTTCTCGGTGCTCGAGCCCATGGCGAACTCGTCCATGTTGGTCTTGCCGACGATGACCGCGTCGGCCTCCAGCAGCTTGCGGACCACCGTTGCCTCGTACGGTGAGTGGAAGCCCTGGAGAATGCGCGACCCGCAGGTCGTCGCTCCGAAGCGGGTGCACATGACGTCCTTGATCGCGATGGGCACTCCCGCCAGCGGTCCCACCGATTCACCGGCGGCGATGCGCCGATCCACGCCTCGCGCGGCTTCCAACGCCTGCTCGGGAAAGACCGATAAGTAGGCGCCAACGGCAGGGTTCAGGCGGTCAATCCGCCCCAGCACCGCCCGGGTGGCCTCCACGCTGCTGATCTGCCCGGCGGCAATCCGGGCCCGCAGCTCCATCGCTGTCAGATCGTGTACCGGCATAGGCCGCGTCACTTCTTCTCCGGGTGTCTGCGCTGGCTCAGGAACCACTCGTAGAGCTTGGGATTGTTGTAGGTCTCGGTCCAGGAGTCGTGCTGGGCCTCCGGATAGACGGTGAATTGCACGTTGCCGCCGGCTTTCTTGAGAGCCTCCACCATGTCCGCCGAAGCTTGCAGCGGTACTACCGGGTCCTTGGCCCCGTGGAACGCCCAGACCGGGACGTCCTTGAGCCGCCGGGCCACATACCGGT
>VGYL01000756.1 GCA_016872975.1 Planctomycetota bacterium | reverse complement strand
CAAGCCGGACCGAGGTGATCGATGCCCAAGGCCGGCTCGTGATCCCGGGGTTCAACGATGCCCACATTCACTTCGATGCCCTGGACCCCGATTACATCGAGCTGCGCTACGTCACCGACCCCGCCGTCATCACGCAGAAGGTCAAGGAAGCGGTGGCCCGGGCCCAGCCGGGCGAGTTGATCCGGGGCGGCCACTGGGAGCACGAGATGTTTCGTGACCGCCAATGGCCGACGAAGGAGCTGATTGACCCGGTGGCGCCGGACAATCCGGTGGTCCTGTCGCGGGCAGATGGCCATTCCGTCCTCGTCAACAGTTACGTGATCCGCCGATCCGGCATTACGAAGGAGACGCGCGATCCCTTCGGGGGCGAGATCCAGCGGCACCCCGTCACCGGCGAGCCGACCGGCATCTTCAAAGAGACAGCCGTTTCGCTGCTGAAGCGCGACGGCGTGTCCGTCCGGCGTACGCCCGCAGAGGAGCGCGAGCGCCGTCTGCGCGGCTGGGAAGCGGCGCTGGCGCTGGCCGCCCGGCACGGGGTTACCTCGATCCAGGTGCCGTCCACCCGTGACCTGAGCGTGTACCGGCAGCTCCAGGAGCAGGGGAAGCTGACCCTGCGCGTGACCGGCGGGGGTACGCTGACGGCGAGCGAGAAGGAACTGAATCGCTACGCCCGGCTCCAGGAGCAGTACCCGCGCCGTGACAACTGGGTCCGGTTCGGCTATCTGAAAGGATTTGCCGACGGGACCCTCGGCTCGGGGACGGCGCTGTTCTTCGAGGCCTATCTCGATGTCCCGCAGACGAAGGGCCTGCCGCAAATGCCGTATGCGGAGTTGGAGAAGCGGGTCCTGTGTGCGGACAAAGCGGGTTTCCAGATCGGCATTCACGCCATCGGGGATGAGGGCAACCATTGGGTCCTGAACGCCTATGAGAAGGCGCAGCAGGTCAACGGCCGGCGCGACAGCCGGCACCGCATCGAGCATGCGCAGGTCGTCTGCGACGGTGACATTCCCCGCTTCGCGGCCCTCGATGTCGTGGCGTCCATGCAGCCGACGCATTGCATCACGGACAAGCGCTTCGCGGAAAAGCGGATCGGCACCGGGCGGTGTAAAGGCGCCTACGCCTGGCGCTGCCTGCTGGACGTGAAAGCCACGGTCGCCTTTGGCACCGACTACCCCGTGGAGCCGATCTGCCCGTTGGAGGGCCTGTATGCGGCGGTCACGCGGAAGGACCGGGCCGGGGAGTCCGGCGACGGCTGGTTCCCGGACCAGAGATTGAGCCTGGAAGAGGCGATCCACCTGTATACCGTGGAGGCGGCCTACGCCGAGTTCATGGAGGACCGCAAAGGAATGCTCCAGGCCGGCTATCTAGGCGACGCCGTGATCTTCCACGAGGATTTGTTCACCCTGCCGCCCGACCGGATCATGTCGGCCCGGGTGGACTACACCATCGTCGGCGGCAAGGTCGTCTACCGCCGCGGCGAAATGGACCGATGATTCGCTATGCCCTTACGGGCACACTACAAACGCGCTGTAGATTGGGAGGATACGAATGGAGTTCGATGCTGTGCGATCCGGGGTCGTTGTGCTGGCGTTGTCACTTGCTGTCACGACGTATGCTGAAGAGAACGTCCCGACTTCTGCCATGGATCGCTTCGACGTGCGGCAGTTTGGGGCGGTGGGGGACGGCGCGACGGACGATACGGCGGCCTTTCAGCGGGCGCTGGACGCCGCCGGGAAGGCCGGGGGCGGGGTTGTTTACGCTTCGCGCGGCAACTACTTCTTCGCGGGCCATCTGAACGTGCCGAACGCGGTTACTCTGGCGGGTATGTGGCAGTCGGTCCCGGCCCATAACGGCATACGTGACCGGGGACTGCCCAAGCCGACCGACGATGGCACGACCTTCCTGGTGACGGCCGGGGCAGGCACCGAGGACGGGCCGGCGTTCATCACGTTGAATACCAACAGCACGCTCAAGGGGGTCGTTCTGTACTATCCGCAGCAGAACGTGGACGAGGAGCCCCAGCCGTATCCCTGGGCGATCGCGCTACGCGGCAAGAACCCGGCGGTCCTGGCGGTGGAGATGCTCAATCCCTACAACGGCATCGACGCGACGCGGAACGAGCGTCACCTGATCCGCGACGTGCACGGCCAGCCGTTGCGGCGGGGGATCATGGTCGATTCGATCTACGACATCGGCCGCATCGAGAACGTCCATTTCAACCCGTGGTGGAGCATGAAACCCAAGCTCTTCCAATGGCAGATGGCCCACGGCGAGGCCTTCATCTTCGGGCGGACCGACTGGCAGTACGTCTTCAACACCTTCTGCTTCGGCTACAACGTCGGCTACCGGTTCATCCGGAGCAAAGCCGGCGTCTGCAACGGCAATTTCCTCGGCCTCGGCGCCGACGACTGCCACACGGCACTGGTGGTCGAGGACTGTGCCCCGTACGGGCTGCTCATCACCAACGGCGAGTTCGTGTCCTTTCACGGCCCGGACCCGACGATGATCGAGGTCCGCGAGACGAACAAAGGCAGCGTCCGGTTCGTCAACTGCGCCTACTGGGGACCATGCAATCAGATCGCACGGATCTCCGGCAGCGGCACCGTCGGGTTCTCCGACTGCACGTTCGTCCAGTGGGGTGGCAAAGAGGGCAACCGCGCGGCGCTCCAGGCCCGCTCGGGCACGCTCCTGGTTCGGGGCTGCGAATTCCGCCAGGACCGCCCGCAGATCCAATTGGGCAAAGACGTGGCCCGCGCGATCATCGCCGAGAACCTGTTCACCGGCGCCGAGCGGATCGACAACCAGTCCCAGGGCAAAGTCCAGATCGGCCTGAACGTCAGCAATTGAGGCCGATCTGGATCGAGTTTTTTGCACCCACAACTCAGGTCTGAGAACGTGTGGGCAAACCGGGTTCAGCGTGGCATGGGCTTCCAGCCCATGAATCATCGGCAGGATGCCGATGCCACCAAAGCCCACGGGCAGGATGCCCGTGCCACTCTTCGTACACGTTCTGAGTGGCAGCGTCAAGGCCGGAAGGCCTTGGCGATGGTCTCTCGCACGGGAACCCCGCCATCGCCAAGCTCCGAAGACTCCGCTTGACGCTGCCACCCAGATTGTAAAATTCTCACGCGGAATCGGTACGATTCGGCACCCACTGTAACGGTCAGCGGCTGTTCGGATCGGCTGCCGCCGGCTGTGTGTCCTTCTCGGGGCGTTTGCTCTCCGGCCGGGCGTCCAGACGCTTCCTGAGGTCCTCCATCTCATCCGTGAGTTTCTTCGTCTCCTTCTTGAGGTCCTCGACGACCTTCCGCAGTTCGATGATCTCCTGGGGCACGAACTTCTTCTGTTCCCGCAGTTTTGCCAGGCTGTCCCGGGCGGCGCGCTCCACATTGTCCCGCGGCGTCTCGCGGGCAAACGTCTGCACGATTCCGATGGCCTTGGGATCGCCGAGGGTGCCCAAAGCGGAGATCGCCCCCGCGCGGATGCTCCGGTCGGGATGGTTGACGTGACCCAGCAGGAATTCCCGCACATCCGTTTTGTCCTCCTCGTTCCGTGCGATATGGGCGAGGGTATCGAGCGCCTGGGCGAATCGTCCCCGGGACCAGTCTCCGCCGGGGACTTTGAGGACTTTGGCAAGGGGCGTGATGAATTGCGGCTCATCCAGCATACGGATGGCGCTGACCGCCGCCAGGGCCAGGCGGTTGCGGTACGACTGTGACTTGAGGTAACGGATGATCAAGGCGTAGCCTTCCGCCGTATGGTAGCGGCCCAGACTCTCAAGGGCTGCGGCGACGATCTCCGGGTTCTTCTCCTTCTCCACGATCCGCTCCATCGTCTCGAACGTCTCGGGCCGGTAGAAGCCGCCGAGGTCCTGC
>VGYL01000755.1 GCA_016872975.1 Planctomycetota bacterium | reverse complement strand
ATCGAGCCGGGCAACGGGACCCCCGACGGCAACCCGTTCGTGAACAGCGACATCGCCGGCAAGCTGGACGAGAACATCCTCAACCAGTGGGAGGGCTGGCTCACCGAGATGGAGGCCGCGGGACTGATCGTCCTGTTCAACTTCTACAATGATTTCGACGACTACGAAGAGCTGGCCGGCTGGAAACTGGATGCCCAGGGCAACCTGCACCCGCAGGAGAAGTACTTCATCGACACGCTGGTCAACCGGTTCAAGCATCACAAGAACCTCATCTGGGCCCTGGAGGAAAGCTGCAACAAGCTCTCCCGCGCCAAGCAGCAGCGACTCAAGAAGGTCGCCGAGCTGGTCGCGCAGACGGACAACTTCCGCCATCCGATCGCCCAGATGTTCCAGGTGCTCTACTACGACGAAGTCCATCCCGACAAGGTCAGTCCCGAAGACTATGTGAACGACCCGCACGTCAAGATGATGACGTGGGGACACTATGCCTCCAAAACGAAGGGCCTGCCGCCGGTCGAGCAGTACTATCAGGAGCTCGTGGCGCACTGGGAGGCCGCCGGCCGCTACGTGGTGCTGAATACCGAGGTGGACAAGCACCCGAACGCCGGAGCGAACAGCCGCCTGTACAACTGGACCTCGGCGATGGCCAACATGTACGCCGCGAACGCCTACCACCGCCCGGACAAGAACTACGTCCCGCGGGAGACGTTCCTGGACGACGGCCGGGTCCGGACCTTCATGGAAGGGACCGACTTCCACCGGATGGCCCCGCGAAGCGAGTTGAAGCACGGCAGCACCCGCTACGTCCTCGCCGGCGACGCCGGCACCTACATCGCCTACAGCAACAACGCGAGCCAACCCATGGGCCTGCGCGGCCTGCAGGCCGGGACCTACCTGCTCCGCTGGTTCGACACCGCCGCCGGCGCCACCGTGGAGCAGATCGTGGCCCTGGCCGATGCCGATCCGCTATGGTCGAGACCCTCGGAGATCGGCGTCGAGGCGGCCTTGTACGTGAAGCGTCTGGACGGCATCAGGGCGCCGGAAGCGAAGTAAGGCGCCCTGCCGGCAACGATAAGGTCTCGCACCAGATGGCGATCGAGGGAAGGCCCAGGATCGACATCAAAGGTCTCATGGGGTTGCACTCCTTGCCGTGAGGTGGAGCACGGCGTCGCCGGGAAGTGGCGGCACGAAAGGCTGGGCCGCGCGGCCGCCAACGACCGGGGCGGCCTCGTGGAACTGTCCGGCGCGCGGGTCGTACCAGCGCACGCCCAGGGTCGTGTCGCGCGCGGCGGTGAGATTCACAGTGAAAACCCGGGTCTGCGGCGCGTAGACCACGTATTCGACGCCCGGTCGCGCCAGGCAGATGCCCGTGGAGGCGAGACGGCCGTCCGGCTGCATCGCGGCGAAATTCACGTCGGCCCGATGGAAGAACCGCGCGGCGTGTCCCTCCAGGTCGAGAACGCGATCGCGCTGGTCGGCCTTGGCGGCCATGGCGGACCTCGGATCGAATCCGAAGCTGACATCATTCTGGATGACCACGCTCGCGCCGGCCAAGGCGGTACCCCACAACAGACGCATCAACGCCGTCTCCACCGCGGCGTCGCCTCCCTCATAGGAGGGCACCGGCTCGCTGAAGAACATCGGCTTGACCGGTGCGGTCTCGAATTCCCGACGGTAATGATCGAAGAATACGCGGGCCGCCGGCAGGTCGTCCCACCGCGGCTTGTGGTGCGAAAGGATGTCGGCCTTGGGCTCGCTCCGAAAGCCCGGCGCGCCGCGAATATGATCGTCGTTGATGATCAGCAGTTGCGCCGTGCGGGCTTTGAAGAAGTCCAGAAAGTGCCTCTGAAAGGCGCGGAGGCGCGGGCCATCGTACCATTCGCCCTCGTTGAAGATCTCGAACAGGACGTTCGGTGTGTCGGCCGTCGCCTGGATGAGCTTCTCGCAGAAGCGCTCCAGGTAGAACTGGTGCTTCTGCGGCCGGGTCCACTGCGGGTCGAAGGAAAGCGGCATCTCGCTCTCGTAGTCGTGCAGCTCCACATACTGGGCCCGGTCGGTCAGCGGGCCGCCGTTGACGAGGTTGAAGGGATGGCCGGCGAACTTCGTCTTCGTCCAACCGTCGTGGACCTGGATCACGACCACGATCTCGTTGGCGTCCGCACAGCGGACCAGTTCGTGGAGGCGGTCGAAATAGCCATCGTTGAGCCGCGTCAGGTCGAACGGCCCGGGAACGCCAATCTCCTGATTGGCATCACGAGCCGATCGGGAGATCGGCGTTCCCGGGCCGGCAGGAGCCACGCGGACCCAGGGCCAAATCTCAGGCGCATCGTAGCCGATCCGTGGGTCCGACGCCTGATCGACGATGCCGATGTAGGACCACAGCAGCAGCGCGTTGATGCCGCGCTGCGCCAGGGCCTCCAGGTACGCCCGTTGATCGAAGTTGGTCCCCAGTTCCATCCACCCTTGCGTGATCGAGTCACCTATGAGGAGAATAGGTTTGCCCCGGAACTGGAGCCAATGGCCGTCACACTGCCATTGGCCGCCGCCCAAGACCGGGCAGAGAACGGCCAGGACCATCCCGACAAGAGCACATTGTCGCACGGCGGATTTTGTCATTGCCAAACCCTTCAAAAGGTAGGGTGGGGCTTGCCCCACCGATCCCCTCGCGGTGGGGCAAGCCCCACCCGACACAGCTCTCCGACTGGCTGTGACGGAGCGCCCCGCGCCCCAGGTCAGCGCCGGGCAGCACCGCGTTTGTAGTGGCGTCGTCAGACGCTATTCTTATGCTCTTACGAGCACACTACAAACGGGAGCGTAGCCATCCCCAAGTCCAGAGGACTTGAGGCTGCCACCCGCCGGCCGCAACGTCGAGGTTGTCTTCGTCGAGCCTTTCAGTACCTCTCCCACGGGGCGCGGGCGAAATCGGGGGCGGCCTCCCGGCCGAAGCGCAGCGGCGCGTTGCCGTTCTCGAAGGCCCCGATGTCGGGGGCAGCGCCCTGGTAGTCGTCGTTGAAGGTCGGCAGACGCGCGCCCTTGTCGATCGCGGGGTTGGGGACCTGGATCACCGGGTCGGTAATCGAGAACTTCTTGCCGCTGCGGACGTACTCGACCCGGCCCCATTTGATGGCCGGGACCGTCGGCGCCAGGAACCACTCCAGCCGGTCGGACGACACGAACAGGGCGCGGACGAACCCGCCAGCGAGATAGCCACCGGTCAGATCGTTGCGGAAGCTGTTCGGCGGGCCGTCCTTGGGAGCGTCCGGATAGGTGTTGCCGCGCACCCGCAGGATGTTGTTGCGCGTGATCACGTTGCACACGCCGTGACCGCTGAAGACGTTCAGCGCCCCATTCGGCTGAAGAGCCGTATTGTGGAAGATGTAGCGTCGGCCCCAGTCGCCGGGGACTTCCTGGCCGTCGAGAGGGATCATCTTCCGGACGCCGGCGGTCTTGAAGATCATGCCACCGCTGGGGTCCTGGTGCGAGATGCGGCTGGAAGCGAAGACATTGCGGTAGACGTAGAGCGGTCCCTTCGACGTGCTCGCCGACGCCACGAAGACGAAGGTCTTATCGATGTAGTTGCCCCAGATGCGGACGTTCATGTTCGCCCCTTCGCTCTCGATGGCGTCGTCCCAGCAGTGGGTGATGATATTGCCGTAGATGTCGGAGTCGCGGTTGGGGCTGCCCTGGAAGCTGAAGTTGCTGGCGCCGCCGATGCCGTCGTTGTAGCCGTGATCCTCGGTCGAGCGGATCTCGCTGTAACGGATGACGTTGCCGCCGGAGGAGTTGATGAGCGTGATCCCCTGGGGCCCATCGGGGTGGCCCGACTCCCAGTCGTTGGACCCGCTGCGCGGATGTTCCATCAGGTTGCGCTGCAGGACGA
>VGYL01000754.1 GCA_016872975.1 Planctomycetota bacterium | reverse complement strand
AATTTCGTTGTCAAAGAGCTCGATCGGATACTTGGGCTTCGGTCCAGGCATGGTTTGTTCCTCCTTGCCCAAAGTATACCGCCTATTTCGGAATCAATTTGTGCAATCCTGTACTAAGGTTGTGCACGATACTGCCGCTGACCCAGAATGGATACCGGTTCCCGGCTGGGAATGGCTGCGTAGTTATGTCGGGACGCCAATACGAGTTCGGGATAAATTAATCGGCTTTCTCAATCTCGATAGCACTACCCCCGGTTTTTTCAATGCCGATCATGCCCGGCTGCTGGCAACCTTTGCCCAACAGATTGGGGTAGCGATAGAAAATGCCAGGCTCTACGAAGCCGAACGACGGCGTGCCGCGCGCCTGGCTGGCATCCAGGCGATTGGCATCGAACTGGCGGTTCTGTCCAATGAGCGCAGCGTGCTGGATACTCTGGTGGCGCGCACTGCCGAACTGACGGGAAGCCCTACCTGTACAGTGATGCTGGTGGACGAAGCCACGAACGAAGCAGTACTGGCCGCGCAGGCCGGCTTGCCGGAGGACACGCCATCTGGATTGCGCGTTCCTTTGACCCTACCCATTATCCATCGTTCGCTGGAGACGGGCGAGCCGATCATTCTGTCGGATATTGACCATGAGGCGCCGGAAATGCGCGCCGTTCTGGTGCGCAAGGACATCCGCGCCTTCTTCGCCTTTCCGATGGTGCGGCAGGGGCATCCGTTCGGTTTCATCACCCTGAGCAACCTCACGCCGCGCCGCCCTTCGGAGGAAGAAATCACCGCCTACCGTTTGCTGGCGGAGCGGGCGGCGGCGGCACTCGAGAACGCAAGACTGTATATAGCAATGGAACGGTATGCCACCCGGTTAAAGGTTATCGGTGAGACAGGACAGCAGATCGCTCCTATTCTTGATTTGGACGAACTGTTGCACATCGTTGTCGCCACCCTGGTGGAGCGCTTCGGCTACTACTATGCCAACATTCTCTTGGTAGATGCCCCGGCCGGGGAAATCGTCCTGCGTGCCAGCGCCGGACAGACCGGCAGAGCCTACGAAGGTTTTCGCCTCAAGATTGGGCAGCAGGGGATCACTGGCTGGGTGGCTGAAACCGGGCAGCCTCTTCTAGTGAACGACGTCGCCCAGGAGCCGCTCTATTATTTCAGGGAGGAACTGAAAGATACCCGTTCGGAACTGGCGGTGCCCATCATGGTCAAGGGGCAGGTGACCGGAGTAATGGATGTTCAGAGCGTTACGAAAGATGCCTTTGGCGAGGAGGACCTCTTCACCCTCCAGACCCTCGCCGAACGGATCGCCGCGGGTATCGAGAATGCGCGGCTGTATCAATCGCTGCGCGCCTCGGAGCAGGAATACCGCACGCTGGTGGAGTACTCCACCGAACTGATCTGGACATTGGATACTGAGGGACACTTTACATTCATCAATCAACTGGCTGAGGAGGTCAGTGGGCAAAAAGTTAAAGACTGGATCGGCAAGAGTTTCGCCCCGCTGATCGCGCCGCCGGAGGACCTGCCACGCATCCAGCAGATTTTCCTCGAGACCCTCGGTGGGAAGGTGCAGAGTTATGAGGTAGGCGTGTATCGCCCGGACGGCAGCGTGTTTCACCTCTCTGTCAATACCACGCCGCTATATCGGGATGGGCAGGTGGTGGGCACAATCAGTTTTGGACGAGACGTGACCGCGCAGAAGGAGGCGGAGGTAGTCTTGCGGAGGCGGATGGCTGAACTTTCGGCATTGTTCTCCGTTTCCTCCGCGCTGCGCAGCGCCAAGGACGTCGAGGAGATGCAGCTCATTATCCTCAATGAGACGATCAAAGTAGTAGACGCCGACAACGGGGCCATCTTCCTCGTGAATAAGATGACTGGAGAACTTGTCGCCAGCGCCACCCAAGGACGTCTGGATGCGCTGCACGGGCTGCGCCTAGGGCCCACGGAGGGGATCTGCGGCTACGTGGCCCAGACCCGCACCCCTTACCTCTTTGCCGACCTGGCAAGCGATCCCCATACTGGCTCCCGGATGCAGCCGCTGGTGGCCGGCGTGCAGGGCGGCGTTTGCGTACCACTGCTGACCCCCGAAACCCTGATGGGCATCTTCATCATCGGCAGCGATGAAACGCGAACCTTTAGCGATGGCGAACTGCGCCTGCTCACTGCTATCGCCGACATGGCAACCAGCGCTATCCAACGCGCCGGCCTTTTCGAGCAACTCGAGCACAACGTGCACGAACTTTCTACTCTCTTTGACGTGGGCAAGATGGTCACCGCCTCCTTGCACATTGAGGATGTTCTGGAGTTTATCGTCGGCACTGTGACTCAGGCAGTGCATGCCGAAGGTTCTACTCTGTTCTTGTGGGACGAGCGAGAGAAGCGGCTAGTGTTACGCGCCCTGTCGAGGCCTTCGCCAGAATGGGTCGGCCGGGTTAAGTACCGTGCCGGGGAGGGTTTAATCGGCTGGGCCTTCTTGGAGGGACGCGCGGCGAGCGTGCCGGATGTGGTCGCCGATCCGCGTTGGAAGCCTGAACCCGAACAGGAGAAGACGTTGCCCACTGGCCAGATTCGCAATGTGCTGATCGTCCCTCTGCGCATCGGCGAGAAGATGCTGGGCACCCTCGGCGTCGCCAACAAGATCGGTGCACCGGCCTTCACCGAAAGCGACCAATCGCTCCTCACCGCCCTGGCCGGGCAGGTTGCCATCGCGATCGAGAACGCCAGCCTGTACGAAGACGTGCGCAGCCTTTCCATTGCCACAATTCGCTCGCTGGCCACAGCAATTGATGCCCGCGACCCGTACACGCGCGGCCATTCGGAAGAGGTAACGCACCTGGCGGTACAACTGGCGCGCGAATTAGGCTGGAGCGGCGGCGATCTGGAAATGCTTGAGTTCGCCGCATTGCTGCATGACGTGGGCAAGATTGCCGTGCCTGACTACATCTTAAGGAAAGTCGAACCGCTGAAACCCGACGAATGGACTATCATTCGTCTGCACCCCTACCACAGCGCGCAAATCGTCAAGCCAATCGCGTCGCTGCAGCGCGTCATCCCCTGGATCTATCACCATCAGGAAAGGTGGGATGGGACAGGCTACCCGGATGGGCTGAAGGGCGAGGACATCCCCCTGGCCTCCCGCATCATCGCCGTAGTGGATACCTTCAATGCCATGACCACCGAACGGCCCTATCGCAAGGCGCGCTCCATCACGGATGCGCTGGAGGAAATCGAGCGCTGCGCGGGCAGCCAGTTCGACCCCAGGATCGCGGAGACTTTCTTGAAAATGGTGAGAGAGGAATCTATCTAATCCCTCTCCGACTGTTCGTCCTTGGCCCCCAGATCCGCAAGGATTTCATAAGCCTGTCGAAGGTACTGCTGCCCTTCAGAATCGTCGCGGGTAAGGAGGAACAGGCCAAGCGACCGCAGGCTTCGGAATGGATACTTGTGATCGCCGTTTTCAGGCAACCGCGTGCCAGATCATAACACCCCTGGCGTATATAAACCCAGGCGCGCTCCCGTTCCAGCCGGGCGCGTTCCATACTGGCAGATGAGGAAGCCACTTGTAGAAGCGCCGACCCGGCCTGCTGGAAATGGCTCAAAGCAGCTTCGTAGTCGCTACCGTATTCCTGCACACAGCCCACCTTGCGCAAGAGCATCGCCTTAATCAAAGAATTAGGCACTTAGTGCGCCAATAACGACAAAATTTTGTCGATCTTTGTGCCGCCTTGAGGAGCACATTTCGTACTGGCTGCCCCGCAGGGGCCACATCTTCTGGGCGCAGTCCCAGACGATGCGTAGTACCTTACAAGCGAAATCCTTGTTTGTTGTGCAAGAATGTTGAGTCCGCTAATCTGCGCTAAGAGGTAACTGCCTACCCTGCG
>VGYL01000753.1 GCA_016872975.1 Planctomycetota bacterium | reverse complement strand
GGCAGCCCGGCAGGCGGGTGTGATGGGCCGGAAACGTGTGCTGGACTCGACGCCGCTTTGCGACGCGGTGGCGACGATGGACACGGTGACCTCATCCGCTCGGCTATACGGGGCTTGCTTGCGATCGTGGACGGCGAGTTGGAGAAGCAGTTGCGGTCCGTGCTTGCGAGCGAAGACGACTACATGAGCCCGGCCAGGCCGCAGATCGACTGGAACGATCGAGCCGAGCGGGAGGCGCTGATCTATTCCCGTGCCCGTGATGCCTTCGCCTGCCTGGCGCTGCTTGAGGGGATGGAGCTGCCCGAGGACGTTCGCCAGGCGGTGAAGCTTGTGGCCGCGGTAACCGGCCAGGACCTTGAAGAGGGCGAGGACGGGGCATACAGGACCGCGCGGAGAGTGGCGAAGGACCGGATCATCTAGACGGTGGACCCGGAAGCCCGCCATGGACACAAGACGGCGGCGCGGAGCTTCGACGGCTACAAGGACCACATCGCGGTCGATCCGGAGAGCGAGATCGTGACGGCCACGATGGTCACGCCTGGCAGCGCCGGGGATGCGAGCGTGGCCGAGGAGCTGATCGAGGACCTGCGTCATGTCGGGGATCCGACCGCGAACGAGGAGGATGACATCCCCCGCGAACAGGCGGCGGCGTACGGGGACTCGGCCTACGGAAGGTGATTGCGCCCGTCAAGAGAAGGAAAACACGCATCGCCAGCCTCCGTTGCCGTCGCTGTCCGGGGGGAGCTCGTTAACGCAGCATGAAACGTTCTGCCCCCGGCCGAGGATTGCGGTACCGTAGCATCGCTCAAAAAGGGGGCTTCAATCAGAAACCGTATCCGGCGGGAAAGCGGGTGGCGCTTGATGGAGATTTCCACCACTGGCGCTACGGAATCCGCATCGGACCGGGCACGCCGCCTTTACGTGGAATTTGGACTGCCCTGGGAAGCATTCATCGGCCGGGTAACCGGAATCATGAGGCGCGACGCCTCGGCACACGGGAACGATCGCGCCGCCAGCGACCGGCCGCGTGCACCAGGTCCGCGGCCAGTACCGGCAGGTTCGCGCCGGCGGCAGCCCCGTAGACGATGGTCCTGGCTATCTGCTGCGTGCGCTTGAAGGGGTCCACATGGTCCTGGAAGGTCTCGGCGAAGGCGTGCCCGGCCAGCGCGCCGAGCAGCGCACCCGATCCGAGCAGCAACAGCCTCGTGGCCGGCTCCCAGCGTCGCTCCGGACTCTTCCACCATGGCAGGAGAGCGCCCGCGGCGGCACCCGCGGCGATCAGGACCACGCGCACCGTAAGGAGCAGAGCGCGATCGCTTCCCGGAGGGAGGGCGATGCCGGCAAGCACCATCCCGCCAACCGCTCCGAGCCCGCCAAAAACCAGCCCGCCGGTCAGGCGGGCTGCGAGCGTGACCAGTATTTCTGATTTGCGCATGGGGGCTTCGAACTAACCTCGGGGGTTCCTCGGCGCGGACATTACACTACGGGCGGCCCGACAGGCGGTGGGCGGATCCGGGCCGGCAAGTCACGGAGGTACTAATGGCCAGCATATACGAGCAGTTCGGGGTCCGCGCAGGGATCAACGCACGCGGCAACCAGACCCTTCTGGGCGGCTCCACCCCGCCGCAGGAAGTCCAGGAGGCGATGGACGAGGCGCTCACGGCGTACTGCTCGATGGAGGAGCTGCTGCGCAAGACGGGCGACTTCATCGCGAACACGCTCGGCACGGAAGGCGCCTTCGTGACGTCGGGTGCCGCCGCCGCCATCGCTCTATCCAGCGCGGCCGCCCTGTGCGGCAGCGACCGTGAAAAGATGGCGCAGATCCCGGACACGTCGCACATGAAGAACGAGTTCGTCTTCCAGAAGTGCCAGGACTACTCGTACAAGCGCTGCTTCACGATCCCCGGAGCGAAGCTGGTGGAAGTGGGCACCGAACAGGGATGCAAACTCGAGCAGATCGAGAAGGCGATCGGTCCGAAGACGGCCGCGATCGCCTATTACGAGAGTGGCCGCTGGGGCGGCAACGTGGTCTCCCTGCAGAAGGTGCGGGAGATAGCGAGGAAGCACAACATTCCCGTGGTCGTCGACGCCGCAGGCCAGATCTATCCGCTCGACCAGTTCACGAAGGTTGCGCGGGGAGGCGACATCGTCGCGTTCGGCGCCAAGTACTTCGGCTCGCCGCATTCGACAGGCATCTGCACCGGGCGCAAGGACCTTGTCGAATCGGCGTTCCAGCAGAACTTCATCGGGTTCGAGTCGGCCGGGCAGAAGGGCCTCGCCCGCCCGTTCGGCCGCCCGTTCAAGACGGACCGTGGCGAGGTGATCGCGGTTGCGGTTGCGCTGCGGCGCTGGTTCTCCATGAACCACGAAGAAAGGCTGATCGCAGAGGACGCCAAGCGCAGGCGGATCTCGACAAAGCTCGCGGGCGTCAGGGGTGTGTCCACGAAGGTCCCGACCGAGCCCCAGCTCGGTCCCAACGTCGTGGTCAACGTCCACATCGACCCGGCGCTGGCAGGCAAGTCCGCGGCACAGGTCATGCAGGAGCTGGAGGAGGGCAACCCGCCCATCTGGACTCGCACGCTCGATGGCGGGAAGTCGATAGGAATCGGAGTGCAGGTGCTCACCGACGAGGAGGTCGAGATCGTCGCCGACCGGCTCAAGGCGGCGGTGTCGAAATGATCAGAATAGGCACCCGGATCAGCCCGGAGTGGATGCAGAGGCCGGACGACCTCCGCTTTCTGAAGCAGGTGGGGGTCGACTACCTTGATATCACTCTCGATATGGTCGCCGGCTACGTCAAGAGCGGAGGAATGGTCGAACGCGCGTCGCTCCAGAAGGTCGTCGACGCTCTTGACTCGTACGGGTTCAAGATCGAACGTGCGAACTTTCTCAATTCCGAGTTGCACCCGGTCTACATGGGGCATCCCGACTCGGACAGGGTGATAGAGAACGCGGCCCGGACAGCCGAGGTCATCGGGGAGTTCAAGATCCCGGTCCTCGGTCTCCAGGTCTTCCAGGGAGCGAAGCTGCTGGAGGGAAAACGGGCGGGCGTCTACACATGGAAGAAAGGGCGCGGTGGTTACGAGTACCTGCACATTGACGTACGGGAGTCCTCGAAGGAGATGCCGCCGCCGCCGGGTGCGCCGACCCACGAGCAGGTCTGGGAGCGGATCCTCAAGCTGTACCGCGTCGTGGTCCCCGTGGCTGAGAAGGCCGGCGTGAAGGTGGCCATGCACGGGAACGATCCGCCGATCTCGAGCGTGGCCGGCATCCCGCAGATCCTCTACAACCGGGCCGCCTTCGACCGGCTGTTCAGGGAAGTCCCCAACCCGAACAACGGGATCACCTTCTGCGTGGGCACTCGCTACGAGTCGGGCGAGGACGTCTTCGACATGATCCGCCACTTCGGCAGGCAGAAGCGGCTGTTCCATGTCCACTTCCGGAACGTGAAGGGCACCGTGCCGAAGCAGGGGCACTACTCGGAGGTGATGCCCGATGAAGGCGACCTAGACATGGCGGACGTCGCGCGAGCGCTGCACGAGGTCGGCTACGACGGGGTGATCGACTACGACCACATCATGCGGCTGATCAACGACCCGGGCGGCAGGGCCTACATCGCCTACTGTGTAGGGTTCATGCGCGGCGTCCTGACTTCCGTCCAGGGGCCGGGGGCGTAGAGGGGAGAGGGCCTGAAGCCTGGCGCGGGTTGCTGCCCCCGGGACGCCCGGCGCCGTTACCGGACAACGACCGTCTGGCCCTCGAAGTACCCCGCAACCGAGAAGTATCCCTTCTGCGGGGTCGGAGGATGCTCTCTCAGGATCTCCTCGATCTGCCGCATCTCGCCCTCGCCGATTTTCCAGGTGGCGGCGTTGGCGTTCTGCCGGACCTGCTCA
>VGYL01000752.1 GCA_016872975.1 Planctomycetota bacterium | reverse complement strand
CAGGGCCAGGGCCTGCCGCTCCGCTTCGAAACGGGCGATGACCTGGCGGGTGTCCATGCCCAGCTTGATGATCTTGAGGGCCACCTTGCGCCGGATGGGCTGCTCCTGCTCGGCCATGTAGACCACCGCCATGCCCCCTTCGCCGATCTTCTCCAGGAGCTTATAGCGGCCGATGACCGTACCCGGTGTCTCTTGGACAGGAGAGATCCCCAACGCCACGTCCAAGCCCGAGGGCGGGCCCTCCAGGAACTCGCCGGCTTGCTCGTTCGCCTGGAGCAACGCCTCGATCTGCGCGTGCAGCGCGGTGTTCGCGCCGCACGCGCCCCGCAGATACGCCACGCGGGCCGGCCCGGGCGCTTGGCCCAGGGCCGTATGATAGATTTCCTCGATTTGCTTCAGTGTCGGCTCCACGGCGACTCCTCTGGCCATATCTTCGTAGGACAATGCGAAATCTGAGTCCGAACCGACTCACAGAAAATGGGATCAATCTGAAAAAATCAACGATCCGCTCCAAGGCTAAGCCATATCATGGCCACAGAGGCCACAGAGACAGAAGAGGCGAAGACACAGGAATCAGAAGGCAGGAAGTTATTTGCTTCTTCCGTCTTGCCCTTCTTACACTCCTTCTCTGTGTGCTCTGTGACCTCTGCGGCTTCATCTCTTTCCTGGTTTTCTACCGGGTCGTTGAAAGAAAGCTGTTCGCCGGGCCGGCTCAGCCATCCCGATGCATCTCGTGGTAGAGCCAGGCGCGGGCAAAGGACCAGTGCCGAATCGCCGTGGCCCGGGAGATCCCCAGGGCCTCGGCCGCCTGGTCGATGCTCAGACCGGCAAAGAAGCGGAGTTTGACGAGTGCCGCTTTCTCGGGGTCCACCTGGCCGAGCCTGGCCAGGGCCTCGTCGAGGGCGACCAGGTCGTCCGATGAGTCTGGGGCCGCCGCCTCCATGGCGTCCAAGTCGAGGCCGGCGCCTCCGCCCCCGCGTTTGAGGCTCTTCTTGCGGCGGGCGTTTTCCACCAGGATCCGTCGCGTCGCCTCCGCCGCCGCGGCGAAGAAATGGCCGCGACTATGCCAGCCTCGCGGCTCATCGCCCACCAGCCGCAGGTACGCCTCGTGGACCAGGGCCGTCGCCTGGAGGGTCTGACCGGGCGCCTCGTGGGACAGTCGCTGGGCGGCCAACAGACGCAACTCCTCGTACACCAGCGGCAACAACGCCTCGGTCGCCTGCGGATCGGGTCCCAAAGGCGCGGCCTCACCTGTGGGGTCCCGGTCCCCCCGTTCGATGGCATTCAGAATGCGGGTGACGTCATTCATGGCGACTGCCTGCCCTTTGGTCTCCTCGGTGGCTCCATTCTACGTCGGAGCGAGGCTCTTTTCAATCCCACCGGAAACGTCGGGCGAACGCAAAGTCGTGCCTGGTCCAGAACCTGGTGACAGATCTGGCATCTGATGGGTGGCACGCGCGAGCCGGTTGGCCTGCTAACCGGCTTGAGCGTGTCTGCCAGGGAATGTCAGCGGATGCCCGGAGGCGCCGCGGGGCAATTGCACGTGGGTAGGGACTTGCCGTTGGGAGTACTCGGTTCCCGCGGCGTTCGGAGTTCCGCCTTCAGGCGGGTCTAAAAAGTCTTCCGGTGCAGCCGGCTCAACTCCAAGTGCGCAAGAGAGGAAAGGAAGGCCGGACTGTTTAACCCGCCTAAAGGCGGAACTCCGAACTTCCCTCATCGAGCCGGTGGCGCACATGCGATTGCCCTGGGGGCGCCGGGAACTGGTTGCCTCGGGGCAGCGGACGGATTAGGCTATGGGCGCCCGTCGGAGGGGCCCCGACGCGGAACTGGGCGTTGGGCACTCCGAACCTGGGCCGCCGCTTGGGCAAGTCGGGCCGTGGTTCGCCGGCCCTGGGACAGAGTGTCGAGCAGAAGGGAGATCGGATGGACAAGAGCACAGACACCACGACCCGTCGGGAGTTCCTGGGGATTCTGGGGGCAGGTGCGGCTGCCCCTGCTGTGGGCCGGACGTTGGCCGCGGAGGATCGGCCGGCGCTGATCGTGGACCCGGCGCCGCGTTTTGCGCTCTCGCCGTATCTCTATATGCAGTTCATGGAGCCGCTGGGCACGACCGATGGCTCCGTGGCAGCGGCGTGGGACGCGTTGCGGGACTGCTGGCGGCCGGACGTGATCGAGGCGACCAAAGAGCTGGCGCCGACCCTGCTGCGGTGGGGGGGCTGCTTCTGCTCGTACTATAAATGGAAAGAGGGCGTCGGGCCGCGCTCCGCGCGCAGGCCCATGCTCAACCTGCTCTGGGGCGGCGTCGAGACCAACCAGGTCGGCACGCACGAGTTTGTCGATTTTTGCCGGCAGGTGGGCGCGGACCCACTCTTGTGTGTGAACTTCGAATCGGACGGCCGCAAGCAATGGCAGCGCTCGCCCCAGGGGGACATTCGCGCCGGCGGGCTCCAGGAGGCGGCTGAGTGGGTCCGCTACTGCAACGCGGCCGATTGTACGGAACGGCGCGCGCACGGCCGGGCCGAGCCGTATGGTGTGCGGCTCTGGCAGATCGGCAATGAGACCTCCTATGACCGCAATGGCTTCGACTGCGAGACCGCGGCCCGGCGCACGGTCGAGTTTGCCAAGGCCATGCGCCAAGAAGACCCCACGATCCAGATCATCGGCTGGGGCGACAGCGGCTGGGCGAAACGCATGATGGAAATCGCCGGCGAGCACCTCCAGTACCTCGCCTTTCACCACATGTTCAACCCCGACCGCAACCTGCCCGACTCGCCGCTGCGCGGGATCGAGTACCGCAAGGACCCGGCCCGCACCTGGGACCGGCTGATGAACGCCGCCGGTGTCCACGAGACCCGCATCCGCCAGATGCGCGAGCAGGCGGCGGGCTACGATATCCCCCTGGCGATGACGGAGTGTCACTTTGCCCTGCCCGGGCGCAACCGGTGCGAGGTCCTCTCGACGTGGGCCGCGGGCGTCGCCAACGCCCGGCTCCTGAACGTCCACGAGCGTCACGGCGACCGCCTCAAGATCGCCACGCTGGCGGACTTCTGCGGCACGCGCTGGCAGGTCAACGCGATCATGATCCCCACCCCGGGCGGCAAGTCCTACCTGATGCCGGTCGCCTTGGTCATGGCCCTCTACCGCCACCACACGGGCGACCAGGCCGTGACCGTGACAAGCCCCCCCGAATTCCTCGACGTGACCGCCAGCCGCAAGGGCAACCGTCTCTTCCTCCACGTGGTCAATACCAGCCGCGACCGCGCCGTCACGACCCGCCTGGCTGTCGCAGGCCTGACCGTCCGCGGCGGCAAGATCTTCCAACTCGCCGCCGACCCCGAGTTCGAAGTCCTCGAAACCCAGGCCCGCGCGATTGTCCCCGTCCAGAAAGACCTGCCGCCGGATGCCCTCTGGACCTTCCCGCCCGCCTCCGTTTCCGCGGTAGAACTGGACACCGTACGGACGTGAGTACATGGTGGTTGCGTTGTTCGTTCCGACGCGGCACAGCCCCTGCCGCCCGCTTTCGCGCCGGGAGCCACCGTCCGGGCGTCAGCGGTAGGGTGGGCTCCGCCCACCATTCTACAACCGGGTGAAGCAGGATCTGGTTCGCTACTTCGGGGGCTACTTCGGGGTCTGACCCCGAAATAGGATACTTCCCAGGTCTCAGCTCCCGGTGATGGGCGAGACGGCCGGCAGGGTGCTCATGGCAGAAATGGGGCCGGGGGAATGCCCGGTGCGGGCCTGGGCCCGGAATTCTCCGGCAATGGTCTGTCGGCACGTGCGACTATGGTGTATAGTTGGAACCCTATGCTCGAACTGCAGGACCATATTGCCAAGGCTCAAGGCGCGACGGCCGGACGGCGCCGCGATCTTGTCCAGCGCGCGACGAAGGAGTATTTCAGCGTTCT